>JAEXHA010000092.1 GCA_023450335.1 Actinomycetes bacterium
GGCCTCGAGCGCGGCGAGCTTGGCCGTCCACACGGCGTCGCGGTCGATGCGGTCGGCGTCGGTGTTCAGCGCCGCGACCGCGGCGCGCGCCTGCGCGAGGCGGGCCTGCGCACCGGCATCCAGGTAGGCCGCCTCGCGGATGTCTTCGGGCCGCACGTACAGCGGGGCGAGGAAGCGGCGGGTGGCCGGCCGGTAGGGCGAGGCCTCGATCGGGACGGTGACCTCGGCGGCGTGCACGGGGTTCACCAGCAGGAAGTCGGCGCCGCGCGCCCCCGCGATCGCCGCCAGGTCGCCCATGTCGGCGAAATCGCCCATGCCCCACGATGACCGTGACCGCAGCGAGTACAGCTGTGCCATCAGTCCCCACGAGCGGCCGCCGTGGCCCGGCCGTGAGGGCGGTTCGGCCAGCCGCGCGGGCGTGACCACGAGCGAGCACTGCGCGGTGCGGTCGGGCTCGCTCCGGCCGTGGGGCCGCTGCGCCGCGTGGACGGTGTGCCAGCCCAGCGGCAGATCGGACGGCAGCGGCACGTGCACACGCCACACGATCACCCCGTCGATCATGCGCGATTCGGGGCGCTGCTCGGGGATCGGCAGGTCGCGCCACGCGCCGTCCTCCAGCGCCACGGTCAGCGAGACGTCGTGTCGGTCGGCCACGTGCACGAGCAGCTCTCCGCCGCCGGCGCGGACAACGGCCGACGGCGCGATGAGCCGCCGCCACGGCTGCCCGATCGCGTCGGCCAGTGCGGCATCGACCTCGGCGTCGGTGTGGGGGGCGATGCCCATGGCTGTCAGCACGGCGCGCAGCGTGCGGGCGGGAACGGTCACTCTCTCGCCGAAGAACGACCAGTAGTGCGTGGCGACGCCGTGCGCCTCGGCGAGCGCCGCAAGCACGGGCGACGGGCGGTCGGATGCCGGGGTCTCACCGGCGCGCGGGCTCTGGCTCATGGCTGTCCCTTCGTCTGGCTTCATCCTGCCAGCCTCAGCCCCTGGTCGACCACCACTCCCGCAGTCGTCGCTCGGCCTCGTCGGGGCCGATCACACCCTCGTCCAGGCGCAGGTCGAGCAGGAACCGGTAGGCCTCACCGACCTCGCGACCGGGTCGGATTCCGAGCACTTCCTGGATGCGATTGCCGTCGAGCTCGGGTCGGATCGCATCGAGCTCCTCCTGCGCCGCGAGCTCGTCGATGCGCCGCTCGATGTCGTCGTAGGCGTTCTTCAGCCGCGCGGCCTTGCGCTTGTTGCGGGTGGTCACGTCGGCGCGGGTGAGGATGTGCAAGCGCTCGAGCTCGGCTCCGGCGTCGCGCACGTAGCGGCGCACGGCCGCATCGGTCCAGGCGCCCTCGGCGTAGCCGAAGAACCTCAGGTGCTGCTCGATCAGCTGGGTGACCGCGCCGATCGTGGCGCCGTCGAACCGCAGGGCCTGCAGGCGCTTGCGCGCCATGCGCGCACCCTTCACGTCGTGGTGGTGGAAGCTGACCCCGCCACCGGCCTCGAGCTTGCGCGTGGGCGGTTTTCCGATGTCGTGCAGCAGCGCGGCCAGACGCACCGTCACGTCGGGTGCGGCATCCGGATGGCGCTGCTTCTCGAGGTCGATCGTCTGCGCGAGCACCGTGAGCGAGTGCTCGTAGACGTCTTTGTGATGATGATGCTCGTCGACTTCGAGGCGCAGTGCGGGCACCTCGGGGAGGAACTGGTCCATCAGGCCGGTGTCGACGAGGATGCGGATGCCGGCGCCCGGCTCGTCGGTCTGCAGCAGCCGCACGAGCTCGCCCTGGATGCGCTCGGGGCTGACGATGCGGATCGTCTCGCGCAGCTCGGTCATCGCGGCGAGTGTCTCGGGGGCGACCTCGAAGCCCAGCTGCGCGGCGAAGCGGGCGGCACGCAGCATCCGCAGGGGGTCGTCGCCGAAGCTCACGCGCGGGTCGATCGGGGTGCGCAGCGTGCCGGTCACGAGGTCTTCGACGCCGCCACCGGGGTCGACCAGGGCCGGACCGGGCACCCGCAGCGCCATCGCGTTGACGGTGAAGTCGCGGCGCGCGAGGTCGTGCTCGAGGTCGTCACCGAACGCGACGGTGGGTTTGCGGGTCGTGCCGTCGTAGCTGTCGGCGCGGTAGGTCGTGATCTCGACCTGCTCACCGCCGATCTTGGCGCCGATCGTGCCGAACGCCCGGCCGATGTCCCACGTGGCCGTCGTGAGGGGCTTGACGATCTTCAGGATGTCGTCGGGGCGCGCGTCGGTCGTGTAGTCGAGGTCGTGGGTGACCCGGCCCAGCAGGGCGTCACGCACCGGCCCGCCGACGATCGCGAGCTCGAACCCGGCGTCGGCGAAGGCCGCACCCAGCCGGGCGGTGACCGGCGACGCGGCCAGTTCGCCCAGGCGCGCGAGACCCTCGGCCATGTTCAGCATGGATTCGAGCCTAAACGCCCGCCGCAACCGGCGCCGACATGTCGTCTGCGATGGTGAGGAACCCGGTGAACAGCAGCTCCCGCACCCGCGGCAGCAGCTCGATGCGCAGTGCCGCGGCATCCACCTCGAGCAGCTCGGCGATCGCGTCGCTGAGCAGTCCGACCGGCAGGTCGCCGTCGCAGGCGCCGACGAGGGCTGCCAGCGCCGGGTCGGCGTCGATGACGCGGGCCAGCCCCCCGCCTTGCCGCAGCTCGATGACGCGGGGCGATTCGGCGCCGGGCACGTGGTGGCGCGCCTCGGTGACGTCGGGCGCGACGGTGAGCACGGCGCGTGCCAGGGCCGCGTCGTCGATCCCGCGCAGACGGTCCCAGGTCGCCAGAGCCGTGCGCAGATGGGCGCCCAGCGGTCCCGGCACCGGCTGCGTGATGCGTTCGTAGCGGGCGAGCGAGGGGGTGGATGCCGGGCGGCGCAGCAGCAGGTAGCCGAAGCCGATCGCGGTGACGCCACGTGCCGCGAAATCGGCCAGCCAGGCCTCGACCAGCCGCGCGTACTCGGGCGATCCGGGGGCCGTGCCGCCGTCGCGCACCCACAGCTCTGCGTAGCCGAGGGGGTCGAGCACTTCGCGTTCGATGACCCAGGCGTCGAGGGGCACGGGCGAGGCGGTCACCCAGGCGCGCACGCGTTCGAGCCCGTCGGCGCCGTCGCGGTACTCCCAGTTGCCCAGCAGCTGCGCGACACCACCCGGGGCGAGCACCGCACCGACGCCCGACACGAAGGCGGCCACCAGGTCGTCACCGGCCAGGCCCGCGTCGCGGTATTCGTACGCGGGCACCCCCTCGACGCGCGGGGTGATCACGAACGGGGGGTTCGACACGACGCGGTCGAACAGCTCGCCGGCGACGGGCTCGAACAGACTGCCGTGGCGCGTCTCGATGCCGTCGATGTCGTTGAGCAGCGCGTTCAGGGCGGTGAAGCGCAGCGCGCGGGCCGACACGTCTGTGGCGACCACGGCATCCGCCTCGCGTCGTGCGCGCAGCGCCTGGATGCCGCAGCCCGTGCCGATGTCGAGTACCCGGCCGGCCGGCGCCGGCAGCTGCAGGCCGGCCAGGGTGAGCGAGGCGCCGCCGACGCCGAGCACGTGTCCGGGCGGAAGCGCACCGCGAAGGGCGGCTTCGTCGAGGTCACTCGCGATGAACCACTGACCCGCGCCCGAGGCGTCGGCGAAGTCCTGGGGCCGCACGAGCCCGAGGGGCACCACGAGTCCCTCGTCGACACGCGCCAGTCCCAGGCGCACGAGGCCTGCCGTGCCGGTGTGGGGCAGGGCCGCCGCGACGAGGTCGACCGGCGTCGGCACGCCGAGGAAAAGCAGCCGGCACAGTGTGGCGACGGCGTCGGTGCGCTCGTGCAGGGCGGTTAGAGCGGGCCCGTGCAGGCCGTGGCCGACGGCCTCGTCGGCGATCGGCCCCCAGGCGTCGCGGACGGCATCGGCGGTGTATCCGGCGGCGGTCAGGTCGGTGCGCAGCGACTGGACGGCGGCGGGGTCGGGCTCAGGAAGGGTCATCACAGGTCTCCACCACTAGAATCGCACCTGATCGTGCGGTCATGGATCGCACAGGAGTCGAATCCCGTCATGACCATGAACCCGCGTGTCCGGGGCCTGCGCGCCCCGCGCCAGAGCATCGACCGCGCGCTGCGGCGTCTGGCGGCTGCCGCCGGCGTGCTGGCCGTCGCCCTCGCGCTCGCCGTGGTTCCCGGCGGGGC
>JAEXHA010000136.1 GCA_023450335.1 Actinomycetes bacterium
CCACGCGACACACCTCGGCGCTGCGTCGAGCGACGGGTGGCCGGCGGCGTCTGCCGATGACACCGCGCCGGTCGACGGGTGGCCGGCGGCCTCCGCCGACGACACGGCGCCGATCGAGCCGTGGTCGCCGTCCGTCGATGCCGACGACCCGCGAGCCGACGGACCCGCGGGCACCGCCGCGCAGTCCGATGCCGCCGAGACGATGCCGCTCGACGATCATCTGCCGCCGCGTCATGACGCCGAGGGTCGGCCGCGGCCGCCGTTAGACTAGCCGGGTGCTCACGGTCGCCGTCCTCATCTCCGGAGCCGGCTCGAACCTCCGGGCGCTCCTCGAAGCCGCCGCCGACCCCGATTTCCCGGCGCGCGTGGTCGTCGTCGGCGCCGACCGCCAGGCCGATGGATTCGATCATGCCGAGCAATTCGGCATCCCGACCGTCATGGTGCCGTTCCGCCAGTTCGCCACGCGTGAGGAATGGGGCCGCGAGCTGCAGACGCAGATCGATGTGTGGCGACCCGACCTCGTCGTGCTCAGCGGACTCATGCGCCTGCTGCCCGGGGATGTGGTCCAGGCCTGGGCGCCGCAGCTGATCAACACCCACCCGGCATATCTGCCCGAGTTCCCCGGAGCGCACGGGGTGCGCGACGCGCTCGCCGCCGGCGCCACCCAGACGGGGGCGAGCGTCATCGTGGTCGACAACGGCGTCGATTCCGGCCCGGTGCTCGCGCAGGAGCGCATCCCCGTGCTGCCCGACGACACCGAGCACAGCCTGCACGAACGCATCAAGCCCGTCGAACGACGTCTGCTGATCGACGTCGTCCGCCGTATCGCCACCGGTGAGCTCGACCTCGCCGCCTACGCCACCTGACCCGATCCCCGACACCTCTGGAGCTCCCATGGCCGGTCCGACCATCGATCCCGCCCGCTACCGTCATCGTGACGTGGTCCCCGTGCGCCGCGCGCTGGTGTCGGTCAGCGACAAGACCGATCTGCTCACGCTCGCGGGCGCCCTCGCCGACGCCGGGGTGGAGATCGTCTCGACGGGTTCGACGGCCCAGACCATCCGCGACGCCGGCCACGAGGTCGTCGACGTGTCCACGGTCACCGGTTTCCCCGAATCTCTCGGCGGCCGCGTGAAGACCCTCCACCCCTCGGTGCACGCCGGTCTGCTGGCCGACCTGCGGCTCGAAGAGCACGAGCAGCAGCTGGCCGCCCTCGACATCCAGCCCTTCGAGCTGGTCGTGGTGAACCTGTACCCGTTCGTCGAGACGGTGGCCTCCGGCGCGAGCGGCGACGCCGTGGTCGAGCAGATCGACATCGGCGGCCCCGCCATGGTGCGCGCCTCTGCGAAGAACTTCGCGAACGTCGCCGTCGTGGTGTCTCCCGAGTCGTATCCGGCCATCGTCGAGTCGCTCGCCCAGGGCGGCACCACCCTCGCACAGCGCAAGGAGCTCGCGGCGCGGGCATTCACCCACACCGCGACCTACGACCGGGCGGTGGCGACGTGGTTCGCCGAGGAGACCATCGTCGAAGAGGGCGATCTGCCGCAGCACCTCACGATCAAGGCGGAGCGCCTCGCGACGCTGCGCTACGGCGAGAACTCCCACCAGCGGGCGGCGATCTACACCCGCATCGGCGGTCACGGCATCGCGCAGGCCACGCAGCTGCAGGGCAAGGAGATGTCGTACAACAACTATGTCGATGCGGATGCCGCGCTGCGGGCCGCGTTCGACATGGTCAAGCCCGCGGTGGCCATCATCAAGCACGCCAACCCGTGCGGCATCGCCGTGACGGCCCCCAACGCGCTCGATCCGATCGCCTCGGCGCACCTGCGCGCACACGAATGCGACCCGGTGTCGGCGTTCGGCGGCGTCATCGCCGCGAACCGTACCGTGACGCTGAAGATGGCCGAGAACCTGCGCGACATCTTCACCGAGGTCATCGTGGCGCCCGACTTCGAGCCCGAGGCGCTCGAAGTGTTCCGGCTGAAGAAGAACCTGCGCATCCTCCAGCTGCCCGCCGACTGGAAGCAGGAGACGATGGATGTGCGCCTGGTATCGGGCGGTCTGCTGCTGCAGGACGCCGACCGGTTCCCCGACGACATCGAATCGGTCGCCAACGACTGGGAGCTGGTCGCCGGTGAGCGCCCCGCTCCCGAAGAGCTCGAAGGCATGATCTTCGCGTGGAAGGCCTGCCGCGCCGTCAAGTCCAACGCGATCGTGCTGGCGCAGGGATCGGCGACGGTCGGTGTCGGCATGGGACAGGTCAACCGGGTCGACTCGTGCCGTCTGGCCGTCGAGCGCGCCGGCAACCGCGCGGCCGGATCTGTCGCGGCTTCGGACGCCTTCTTCCCGTTCGCCGACGGCCCGCAGGTGCTCATCGACGCCGGGATCAAGACGATCATCCAGCCCGGTGGATCGGTGCGCGACCAGGAAGTCATCGATGCCGCCCGCGCGGCGAACGTGACCATGTTCTTCACCGGCGAGCGGCACTTCTTCCACTGATCGGGCGGCACCGGTGAGTGACAGCGAAGCGCGGCGCGCGCAGCCCGGCGGGTCGATCTGGGAGATCGACGACACAGAGCGTCCCGTCGAGGGGCTCGACCCCTACGGCCGACCGCGCCCGGAGTACGCGGCATCGCTGGGACTGATCCCGGCACCGTTCGGGCGGCGCGTGCTGGCCACCGTGTACGAAGCGCTGCTGGTGAGCCTCTTGCAGCTGCCCATGCTGATCGTGACGCTGCCGGCGCTGCTCGACGCGATCGTCGGCGGCGACCCGGCGGCGCTGCTGCACCGCGATGACCTGCTGTGGGTGGGGCTGGCCGGCCTCATCTCGAACGTCCTGACGACGGCGTTCATCATCGTGCAGCTCGTGTTGAACGGCCGACGCGGCATCACCTTCGGCAAGGCCCTCACCGGCATCCGCGTCGTCAACGTGCGCACGCTCGAACGGCCGAAGTTCTGGCGTGGCGCGGTCGTGCGCTACCTCGTCATGTGGGCGAGCTTCGTCGTTGTGCTGATCGGCCCGCTGCTGGTCATCGCCCTGTCGCCGCTGTTCGACCCGGCCCGGCGCGGCCGCGGCTGGCCCGACCGTGCCGCGCAGACCTGGTTCGTCGACGCCCGCCGCGGGCTCAATCCCTACGACGTCAAGCGCATGCGCATCGCCCGCAAGGCCGTGGCCACCGACCTGGTCGACGAGCGCAGTGTGCTGCCGTCGCTGGCCACGCCCTCCAGCGGCCGCGGCGCGGACGTGTACATCCCGGTCACGCGCAGCAGCTCGGGGGTGCTCGGCGCCGCCCGGCTCGATCTGCCCGCGACACCGGATGAGGCCCCGGTCATCCCCACCGTGGTCGCGCCGTCGGCCGCAGAGGCCGCGGCCGGAC
>JAEXHA010000041.1 GCA_023450335.1 Actinomycetes bacterium
GCTGCGCACACGGCGCTGACCGGGCAGCTCGAGCAGCAGCGCGCGCTGCAGCGTGACCTCGGGGAACAGGCGCGCGCCGATCAGGCCGCCCGCGAAGAACGCGAACGTCGCGAGCAGCTCGTGCTGCGCGCGCTCGCCCCGGTGCAAGAGACCCTGCAGCACATGCAGCAGAAGGTCGACCAGCTCGAACGCGAGCGACAGTCGCAGTACGGGGCGCTCGCAGAGCAGCTGCGCCGTGCGCAGGAGTCGGACGAGGCATTGCGCACCACGACCGAGTCGCTGACCGGCGCACTGCGTTCGAACTCGACCCGGGGCGTCTGGGGCGAGACGCAGCTGCGACGCGTCGTCGAGTCGGCGGGCCTGACCCGGTACGTCGACTTCGACACGCAGGCCTCGATCACTTCCGACGCCGGCGCCGGGCGCCCCGACATGGTTGTGCGGCTGCCCGGCGGCAAGGCCCTCGCCGTCGATGCGAAGGTCCCGCTCGACGCGTATCTCGAGGCCAGTGCGATCCCCCTCACCGCCGCCGGCGACGACGCAGCCCGCCGCAAGAGACTGCTCGACAAGCACGTCAAGGCCGTCCGCTCCCACGTCGACGCGCTGGCGAAGAAGACGTACTGGGCGGGCCTGACTGCCAGCCCCGAGTTCGTGATCTGTTTCGTTCCCAGCGAGTCGTTGCTCGCGGCCGCTCTCGAAGAAGACCCGTCACTGCTCGACTATGCGTTCGGGCGCCGCGTGGCACTGGCCTCGCCGGTCAACCTGTGGGCCGTGCTGAAGACCGTCGCCTACACATGGACGCAACAGGACGTGTCGGACGAGGCGCGCACCTTGTTCGATCTGGGTAACGAGCTGTACCAACGCCTGGGCAGTCTCACCGGGCACGCCGACGACCTCCGCCGTGCGATCGAGCGCACCGTCGACAGCTACAACCGATTCGCCGGCTCACTGGAGTCGCGCGTGCTCGTGACGGCACGGAAGTTCCCCGGCATCGACGAGACCAAGCTCGACGCGACCGCACCGCCTGCGGCGATCGAGAGGTCACCGCGACGATTGACGGCCGTTGAGTTCACCGAAGCCGAAGCACTCGCGGCGGATGTCGGTGACCTGCGGATGCGCCTGGACAGCGACGGCTGACGTGAGCGTGGCCGACGGATAGCGAAGGCGTTCAGCCGCCGGGGAAGAAGTTCATCAGGCCGACGACCAGCAGCGAGACGCCGACGAACGCACCGATCATCCACCACGGGCTCATCTTGTGCCCCTCGGGGGCGCGTCGACGCAGCAGCACATCGGGGCGTCGCGCGGGGTCCACGGGCATCATGATCTGCCCGGTCTTGGGGCTGCTCGACGCTGCGGTCATAGGTTCTCTCCTGGCGGTGCACGGCGACACGATGCCACCGGCCGCACGGGCACCATTGTGCCAGAGACAAGCTGGGAGAACGCGAGACGACGCGCGCAGGCGGGTCTCGATCAGGTCACAGCCATTTGGACGTGAGGTGCTCCGAGGTGATGCGCCGCAGCGTTCCCGACACCCCACGAAGGACGACGCTCTCGGTGATGAGGTAATCCGGTCCCGAGCGACGCACCCCGTCGACCAGCTCACCGTTGGTGACCCCCGTGGCGACGAAGATCGTGTTGCTCCCGGTCACCAGCTCGTCGGCTTCGTACACGTGGTCGTCCAACCGAAGCCCGGCATCGATGCCGCGCTGCTTCTCGTCATCGTCGCGTGCCCACAGCCGGCCCTGGATGTGGCCGCCCAGTGCCTTGATCGCGCACGCCGTGACGATGCCTTCGGGGCTGCCACCGATACCGACGCACATGTCGGTGCGGGCGTTGTAGCGTGCGGCGTTGATGCCGCCGGCGACGTCACCGTCGCTCATCAGGCGCGTGCCCGCGCCGGCTTCGCGGATCTCCTCGATCAGCCGCGCGTGGCGCGGCCGGTTCAGCACCGAGACGACCATCTCATCGACCGGCTTGCCGAGAGCCTTGGCGAGCCGCCGGATGTTCTCACCGACCGGCAGCCGAATGTCGACCACACCCACACCGGCGGGGCCGGTGACGAGCTTGTCCATGTAGAACACGGCCGACGCGTCGAGCATCGTGCCGCGCTCCGAGACCGCGAGTACCGACAGGGCATTGTTGCGCCCCTCGGCCGTCAGCGTCGTGCCGTCGATGGGGTCCACCGCGATATCGCACTGCGGACCGCGACCCGTGCCGACCCGCTCGCCGTTGTAGAGCATCGGGGCGTTGTCCTTCTCCCCCTCGCCGATCACGATCACGCCATCGAAGTTCACGGTCGTGAGAAACGCCCGCATGGCGTCGACGGCGGCGCCGTCGGCCAACTCCTTCTTGCCACGCCCGATGAACGGCACCGAGCGGATCGCCGCCGCCTCGGTGGCCCGCACCAGCTCCAGCGCCAGGTTGCGGTCGGGGTGGAGGGGGCTCATATCTGCGGTCAGGCTCACCATGGGGCACAGCCTACGGCGACAAATCGAATCAGAGCATGGATTTCACGGTGTCAGACGTGAAGGATTCGCGATTCTTTCCATCGGGGAAGACCGCGGGGATTCATGCACGGCGCCGCCCCGTCGCTGGCGCTCATCCCCTTCGGTAGGCTGACGGTGCAATCCGCCGACGCCACCCAAGGAGCTGACATGCCCGTCGCCACACCCGACCAGTACGCCGAGATGCTGGACCGCGCGAAGGCCGGTGGCTACGCGTTCCCGGCCATCAACGCCGCGAGCTCGCAGTCGATCAACGCTGTCCTGCAGGGACTGACCGAGGCCGGCTCCGACGGCATCATCCAGGTCACCACCGGCGGCGCCGACTACTTCGCCGGTCACACCGTCAAGGGGCGCGCGCAGGGCGCCATCGCGTTCGCGAAGTTCGCCACCGAGGTCGCCAAGAACTACCCGATCACCGTGGCCCTGCACACCGACCACTGCCCCAAGCCCGCCCTGGATGACTTCGTCCTGCCGCTGGTGGCCGCCAGCGAAGAAGAGGTCAAGGCCGGCCGCGAGCCGCTGTTCCAGTCGCACATGTGGGACGGGTCGGCGGTGCCGCTGGCCGAGAACGTCCAGATCGCGAAGGACCTGCTGCCCCGCATCAAGAACATCAACGCGATCCTCGAGGTCGAGATCGGCGTCGTCGGCGGTGAGGAGGACGGTGTCAAGCACGAGGGCTCGAACGAGGCCCTCTACACCACGGTCGCCGACGTCGCTCAGGCCGTTGAGGCTCTCGGCCTCGGCGAGCAGGGCCGCTGGATCGCGGCGCTGACCTTCGGCAACGTGCACGGCGTGTACAAGCCCGGCAACGTCAAGCTGCGCCCCGAGCTGCTCGGCGAGATCCAGGCGGGCATCGCCGAGAAGTTCGGCACCGACGCCAAGCCGCTCGACCTCGTCTTCCATGGCGGCAGCGGCTCGACCCCCGAAGAGATCGCCCTGGCGGTGGCCAACGGCGTCATCAAGATGAACATCGACACCGACACCCAGTACGCGTTCACGCGCTCGGTGGCCGGCTTTATGTTCCAGAACTACGACGGCGTGCTCAAGGTCGACGGCGAGGTGGGCAACAAGAAGGCCTACGACCCCCGCGCCTGGGGCAAGATCGCCGAATCGGCCATGGCCGCACGCGTCGTCGAAGCGACGCAGCAGCTTGGATCGGCGGGACAGTCGATCAGCATCTGATCGCACGCACCGACACGCAGAATGGATGCCGTGGGCCTGCGCCCTGGCATCCATTCGCTGTCTGCGGGGCAAGACGCCGGGGCCGAGGGGGCCGCCGCTCAGCCCGGCGAGCCGAAATGCGCCGCGATCGCCGGGTCACCCAGCAGCGGCACGACGAGGCAGCCGCTCACCACGAGGAAGGTGGCGATCGCGCCGACCAGCGGGATCCACCACGAGAGCCGACCGCGACGCATCCTCCGCCACGACAACAGCGCGGTCAGCAGCCAGCCGCCGATGAACACGGCCGCGCCCACCCGGCCCCACAGCACACCCGCCGCCACATTGGTGAACTCGGCCTCCACGCCGGCGACGTCCATCCAGGTCTCGGCGAAACCGGTGAAGTCGAGCATCTGCGGCACCGCGGTGACGACGGTGACCAGGCCGTAGGCCAGCAGCGCGAAGGTGATGATGCGGTCCGCAGAGCGCGACGGACGCGCGGCGTCGGTGGTGGGCCGGGCGTGCGGTGGGTGCGGCGCGTAGGGAGACTCGGCCGGCGCCGGCGACGGCGGCGCGAAGGCCGGGTCAGGCTGCTGGATCCGCGCCCGCTGCTCCTCCGGCGTCGCGTACTCGCCGTACTGCGGCACCGGGCGCGGGTCGTCGGGTGAACTCACCCGCGGCTCCGGCCACCCAGCGCCCGGTCGTCGCGCTTGCCCGAGGCGTCCTGGCGCAGTTCTTTGGGCAGCGAGAACATGAGGTCCTCTTCGGCGGTGCGCACCTGCTCGACGTCCCGGTAGCCGGCGCCGGACAGCTCCTGCAGCACCTCCTGCACGAGCACCTCCGGCACGGAGGCGCCACTGGTCACTCCGACCGTCGCGACTCCGTCGAGCCACGCCTGCTGGATCTCGTCGGCGTAGTCGACGCGATAGGCCGCCTTCGCGCCGTGCTCGAGCGCCACCTCGACCAGGCGAACGCTGTTGGAGGAGTTCGCCGAGCCGACGACGATCACCAGGTCGGCCTCGGCGGCGACCTTCTTGATGGCCACCTGCCGGTTCTGGGTGGCATAGCAGATATCGTCCGACGGCGGGTCCTGCAGCTGCGGGAACCGCACCCGAAGTCGACGCACGGTCTCCATCGTCTCGTCGACCGACAGCGTGGTCTGCGACAGCCACACGACACGGTTGGGGTCCTTCACCTGCACCGTGTCGGCCTCGTCGGGCGAGTTGACGACGGTGACGTGGTCGGGTGCCTCACCGGCGGTGCCCTCTACCTCTTCGTGACCGTCATGGCCGATCAGCAGGATCTCGTAGTCGTCCCGCGCGAAGCGCACGGCCTCGCGGTGCACCTTGGTCACCAGCGGGCAGGTCGCGTCGATCGCGTTCAGCCCGCGGGCGGATGCCGCGTTGACCACGGCCGGGGAGACCCCGTGTGCGCTGAAGACGACATGGGCGCCTTCGGGTACCTCGTCGACCTCTTCGACGAAGATGGCGCCCTGGGCCTCGAGCTCGGTCACCACGTGGATGTTGTGCACGATCTGCTTGCGCACGTATACCGGCGCGCCGAAGCGCTCGAGCGCCTTCTCGACGGCGATGACCGCTCGGTCGACACCCGCACAGTAACCGCGCGGCGCCGCCAGCAGCACCTTCTTGTGTCCGGCCACCGGGGTATTCTGGAGCCGCCCGCGCGCGGCCGGGACGCGGGGCGAAGGCAGACGGACGGCAGTGGTGCTCACACCTCGAGTCTACGGAGCCGCCGCTGGGAACGGGCCGCACACCCAGGTATATCTGTGCGGAGAGGATCAGATGACGTCGTTCCAGACGGCCGCAGGTCAGCAGCCGCCCCCCGACGCGGTCAATCCCCGCGACTCCTCCCCGCAGACACCCACCTCGGTGTCGCGGCTGAACGAGACCATCCGCGGCTTCATCCAGAAATGGGGGGCGATCTGGGTCGAGGGCGAGATCACCGCATGGAACCCCCGCGGCGGCAACGTGTTCGGTCGCCTCAAAGACACCACCACCGACGCGACGCTGTCCTTCCAGCTATGGTCCTCGACGCTGCGCCGGCTCCCGGACGATCTGAAGGTCGGCGACCGGGTCATCACCTGCGTCAAGAGCGAGTACTACGTCAAGAACGGTTCGTTCAGCTTCACCGTCTCCGACATGCGGCACGTCGGCCTGGGCGACCAGCTCGAACGGCTCGAGCGCCTGCGCACCCAGCTGCGCGGTGAAGGGCTGTTCGATCCGGCACGCAAGAAGCCGCTGCCGTTTCTCCCCCACGTCATCGGCCTCATCACCGGGGAACGCAGTGATGCCGAGAAGGACGTGCATCGCAACGCCGAACTGCGCTGGCCCCAGGTGCGATTCCGCACCGTCCACGCGGCCGTCCAGGGCGACCGGTGCGTTCCCGAGACGATCGCCGCGCTGCAGCGCCTCGATGCCGACCCCGAGGTCGATGTCATCATCATCGCCCGCGGTGGCGGCGACCCGCAGACCCTGCTCGGCTTCAGCGACGAGCGACTGCTGCGCGCCGTGGCCGCCGCGACCACGCCTGTGGTCTCGGCCATCGGCCACGAGAACGACCACCCGATCCTCGATGACGTCGCTGACCTGCGGGCGTCGACGCCGACCGACGCCGCCAAGAAGGTGGTGCCCGATGTGTCCGAGCAGCGCGCCCTCGTCGAGCAGCTGCGCAGCCGCGCCCGCTCCCGCCTGACCCAGCGGGTGGCACACGACATCGCCCAGCTCGAACAGCTCCGCTCGCGCCCGGTGCTGCGCGACCCCGAATCGCTCCTGACCGGCCGAGCCCACGACGTGTGGACGCTCGCCTCCCGCGGACGCGAGATCCTCCGTCGCAGCCTCGACGGTGCCGCGGCGACGGCCGCCGAATTGCGGGCGACGCTGCGTGCGCTATCCCCCGGCGCGACGCTCGCGCGGGGCTACGCGATCGCGCACGTCGCGGGCGGTGTCGTCGTGCGCGACGCCGCGCAGGCCCCCGCCGGCACCTCCCTCGTGGTCACCGTGGCGGCGGGCTCGTTCGCCGCCCGATCGGAGGGGGCGGTCGCGGAGGGGGCTCCCGCTGACGCGGCATCGACCGCACCGGGGCCGAACTAGAATGGACGACATGACCCGCGACGCTTCACCCGATGTGGCCGAGCTGTCGTTCGAGCAGGCCCGTGACGAGCTCGTGCGCGTGGTCGCTGAGCTCGAGCAGGGCGCGCCGACCCTGGAGCAGTCCCTCGAACTGTGGACCCGGGGCGAAGCACTGGCCGCACGATGCGAGCAGTGGCTGCTGGGCGCCAAGCAGCGTCTCGATGCGGCTCGCGCCGCCGATGCGGAGTCATGATGGCGAAATCTCCGCGCGTCGTCGCGGAACTCGGTCGCCCCGAGACGCCCGATGAGACGGCGGCTCGCAAGGCGGCGTCGTCGTACGCGTACCGGTCGAGCCAGACGATGCGCAACCTGCTCGTCGCATTGGGAGTCACCCTCATCGTGGTCGTGGCCATCGTGTGGGCCGTCCCTCGCGGCTCGTACGACGACCCCGCGGAAGTCGACGTGGCCGCCGCGGCGCAGACGGCATCGGCGACCGTGGGCGGCCCGCTGATCGTGCCCGAGATGCCCGAGGCGTGGCGCGCCAACTCGGCACGCATGGAGGGTTCGATGTGGCGCGTCGTGTACGCCCCCGACGACGACCCCGGCTACATCCGCGTCGCCCAGCTGATCGGTGCGGCGCCGACCGCGGCCGCCGCCCTGGTCGGCGGGGTCGCCCCCACCGGCACCGTCACCATCGACGGCATCGAGTGGGACGAATACACCACCTCGGCGTCCGATGACAACGTGTCCTACGCGTTGGCAGCACCCGCCGGCGACGACACCGTCGTCGTGTACGGCTCGGCCACACCCGCCACGACGGCGATCGCCGCAGCGGGTGCGACCGATGAGATCAACCGTCTGCGTGAGGAGAGCCCGTGAGCGAACGACCGAGCCCGCAAAAGGTCTGGGAGGAGATGCGCCGCGGCAACGCGCGCTTCGTCGCCGGCGAGCCTCGCCATCCGCGCCAGGACGTGGAGCGGCGGCACGAACTCGAGCACACCCAGAAGCCTCGGGCCGTGCTGTTCGGCTGCTCCGACTCTCGTTTGGCCGCCGAGATCATCTTCGACAAGGGTCTGGGCGACCTGTTCGTCGTCCGCAACGCGGGTCAGGTCGTCTCCGACTCGGCCGTCGCGAGCCTCGAGTACGCCGTGGCGATCCTCGACGTCTCGCTCGTCGTCGTCCTCGCCCACGACGAGTGCGGGGCCGTACGCGCCGCCATCGACTCGACCGACCCCAGCGCCGACGAGCTCCCGCCGCACATCTGGCGCCTCATCGCCAAGATCGTCCCGGCCGCACGCCGTCTGCTGCGCGCCGATCCGGCCGCCACACCGCAGAACCTCGACGCCGAGCTGGTCGGCCGCGAGCACCTGCGCAACACCGTGGACGACCTGCTCGCGTCGTCCAAGCTCATCAGCGACGCCGTCGCCGACGGTCGCCTGGGCATCGTCGGCGCGAACTACCGGCTGGCCGACGGCACCGCTCACGCGCACGTGACCGTGGGCCTGGATGACTGACCGGCACCGCTGACGCCGACCCACCGCAACACAGGAAACGAGGACGTGACCGACATGACCGACCCGACCACCGGCACCGAGTACCGCATCGAGCACGACACGATGGGCGAGGTCCGCGTGCCGAAGGATGCCCTCTACGCCGCCCAGACACAGCGCGCGGTGGAGAACTTCCCGATCTCGGGCACCGGACTCGAGTCGACCCAGATCGCGGCGCTGGCTCGCATCAAGAAGGCCGCAGCCCTGGCCAACAAGGAGTTGGGCACCCTCGACGGCGCCATCGCCGAGGCGATCGCGTGGGCCGCCGACGAGGTCGTCACCGGCCGTCACGACGCCCAGTTCCCCGTCGACACCTACCAGACCGGCTCGGGCACCTCGTCGAACATGAACATGAACGAGGTGCTGGCCACCCTCGCCACGCAGCACCTGGGCGCGACGGTGCACCCGAACGACCACGTCAACGCGTCGCAGTCATCGAACGACGTGTTCCCGACATCCGTGCACATCGCGGTGACCCAGGCCCTCATCGACGATCTGATCCCCGCGCTGGACCACCTCGCCGTCGCCCTCGAGGCCAAGGCCGAGCTGTGGAAGGACGCCGTCAAGTCCGGCCGTACCCACCTGATGGACGCCACGCCGGTGACCCTCGGGCAGGAGTTCGGCGGCTATGCCCGCCAGATCCGGTTGGGCATCGAGCGCGTGCAGGCAGTACTCCCCCGTGTCGGCGAGGTGCCGCTGGGCGGTACGGCCGTGGGCACCGGCATCAACACACCGGTGGGCTTCCCCCAGAAGGTCATCGCGCTTCTGCAGGCCGAGACCGAGCTGCCGATCACCGAGGCGAAGGACCATTTCGAGGCACAGGCCAACCGCGACGGCCTGGTCGAGGCCTCGGGCGCGCTGCGCACGATCGCCGTCTCACTGACCAAGATCAACAACGATCTGCGCTGGATGGGCTCGGGCCCCAACACCGGCCTGGGCGAGCTGCACATCCCCGATCTGCAGCCCGGCTCATCGATCATGCCCGGAAAGGTCAACCCGGTCGTGCCGGAGGCCACCCTCATGGTCGCGGCGCGGGTCATCGGCAACGACGCGACCGTGGCCTGGGCCGGCGCGTCAGGCTCGTTCGAGCTCAATGTCGCGATCCCCGTCATGGGCACCGCGCTGCTCGAATCCATCCGCCTGCTGTCCAACGCCATGCGGGTGCTCGCCGACAAGACGGTCGACGGCCTCGAAGCCAACCTCGAGCGCGCGGCGGCCTTCGCCGGAATGTCGCCGTCGATCGTGACGCCGCTGAACAAGGTCATCGGCTACGAGGCCGCCGCCAAGATCGCCAAGCATTCGGTGGCCAAGGGCATCACGGTGCGCGAAGCGGTCATCGACCTCGGGTACGTGGAGCGCGGCGAGATCACCCTCGAGTTGCTCGACGAGAAGCTCGATCTGCTCTCGATGACCCACCCTGGTTGATAATCAGAGTGTGAACCGTACCACGGCGCCGCAGCAGCGCCGCACCCGCACCGCAGGGCTCGTGCTGGCCGTGGCAGGCGCCGGCTTCGCGGTCGCGGCGCTGGGCATCATCGTCGTGCACCTCGTGACGGGTCTGGCGGTGCACTGGGCCGCCGTCGGCATCTACCTGGCCGTGGCCGCGGGCACCCTGGTGGTGCTGGGTGTGGTGGTGTGGATCGTCGCCGACGATGACCCGGCAGACGCCGGCGCGGCCGACTCGGCAGAGAGCGCGTTCGACACCCAGCGCCGTCTGCTCGATGACATCCGTCACGAGCTGAAGACCCCGATCACGATCGTGCGTGGGCATCTTGAGGTGCTGGACCCGACCGACCCGCACGATGTGGCGGCCATCCGCGAGCTGGGCATCGCCGAACTCGACCGCATGACCCGGCTCATCGGCGACATCGACCTGCTGGCCGCGGTCGAGTCGGACCATTACACGATCGGCGACGTCGATCTGGCCGCATTGACCCACCGGGTCTCCGAGCTGGTCGCGGTCATCCCCGGGCATACGTGGAGCATCGAGCACAGCGCCGCGGCGGTCATCCGCGGCGATCGCGACCGCCTTCTGCAGGCATGGCTGCAGCTGGCCGACAATGCCGCCAAGTACACCCCACCGGGCAGTCCCATCGAGATCGGCAGCGCGGTCCACGCCGGCGGCGCGCAGTTGTGGGTGCGCGATCACGGACCCGGCATCCCGCATGCGATGCGCCATCGCATCTTCCGCCGCTTCGACCGCGGGACCGGCAAGCGGACCGTCGGCGGCTCCGGTCTGGGGCTGGCGATTGTGGATGCCATAGCGAAAGCCCACCGCGGGCGCTGTACGATCGCGGATACACCCGGTGGCGGCGCCACCTTCACCCTTGACGTGCCGATCGGGACGCGCGCGGATCTTCCGACGCCCGTCCGTGCCGGTGACGTCGTCCTGCAGCGAGAGGCCACTGGATGACCCGCATCCTCGTCGTCGATGACGAACCCCACATCGTCTCTCTCGTCACCCGCGGGCTGCACACCGAGGGGTATGAGACCGTCGTGGCCGAAGACGGCCACCAGGCGCTCGATCTCGCTCTCGACGGCGACATCGATCTCATCGTGCTCGATGTGGGCCTGCCCGGCATCGACGGATTCGAGGTGCTGCGGCACCTGCGGGCCTCGGGCAGCGCGGTCCCGGTCATCATGCTGACCGCGCGCAGTTCGACCCGGGACGCGATCGAGGGCCTCGATGCGGGCGCGAGCGACTACGTTCCCAAGCCGTTCGCCGTCGCCGAACTGCTCGCCCGCGTGCGTTCACGGCTGCGCGAGCGGACGCCCGCCGCACCGGTGATCCTCTCGCGCGGTGAGGTCACCCTCGACATCCTCGCGCGTCGCGCGACCGTGGCGGGACGCGAGGTCGATCTGTCGGCACGGGAGTTCGCCCTCGCCGAGCAGTTCCTGCGCCACCCGGGCGAGGTGCTCACCCGTGAGATGCTCCTCAGCCGCGTCTGGGGTCTCGAGTTCGACCCGGGCTCGAACGTGGTCGACGTCTACGTGCGGTACCTGCGCGCCAAGCTCGGCGCCGAGAACATCGTCACCGTCCGCGGCGAGGGATACCGCTGGGAGTAGGCACCACCCGGCCGTCCCCGCGGCATCCCTAACCTCGGCTCAGCTCAGCTCCCCCGCCTCCAGCAGCTCGGTCACCAGGGCCGCGATCGACGACCGCTCGGACCGCACGAGCGTCACATGGGCGAACAGCTCGTGCCCCTTGAGCGTCTCGATCACGCTCGCGATGCCGTCGTGACGGCCCACCCGCAGGTTGTCGCGCTGGCCCACATCGTGGGTGAGCACGACACGGGAGTTCTGTCCGATACGGCTGAGCACCGTCAACAGCACGTTGCGTTCGAGCGACTGCGCCTCATCCACGATCACGAACGCGTCGTGGAGCGAACGCCCCCGGATGTGGGTCAGCGGGAGCACCTCGAGCAGTCCGCGCGAGATGACCTCTTCGAGCACGTTGCCCGAGACGACAGAACCGAGGGTGTCGAACACGGCCTGACCCCACGGGTTCATCTTCTCCTGCTGATCGCCGGGCAGGTAGCCCAGCTCCTGGCCACCGACCGCGAACAGCGGGCGGAAGACGATGATCCGCTTCTGCTGCTGACGCTCGAGCACCGCTTCCAGCCCCGCACACAGTGCCAGGGCCGATTTGCCGGTGCCGGCGCGTCCGCCCAGCGACACGATGCCGACGTCGGGATCGAGAAGGACGTCGATGGCGATGCGCTGCTCGGCAGACCGGCCATGGAGGCCGAAGACGTCACGGTCGCCGCGCACCAGACGATAGGCGCCGTCGCCGGTGACGCGTCCCAGAGCCGAGCCCCGCTCAGAATGGACGACCAGACCGGTGTTGACCGGAAGACCGCGCGCCTCGTCGCCGGAGCCGACCTCGGTCTCGTACAGGTCGCTCATCTCGTCGCCGGAGATGTCGATGTTCGCAATGCCGGTCCAGCCCGAATCCACGGCCTGCTCGGCGAGGTACTCCTCGGCGTGGATGCCGAGAGATGCCGCCTTGACCCGCATCGGCACGTCCTTGGACACGACGGTGACCTCGTGCCCCTCCTGTGCCAGATGCATCGCGACGGCGAGGATCCGGGTGTCGTTGTCGCCCAGCCGCATGCCGGCCGGCAGCACGCTGGGGTCGGTGTTGGTCAGCTCGACGCGCAGGGTGCCGTCGGCTCCGACGGGAACCGGATAATCCAGCCGGCCGTGTTCGATGCGCAGCTCGTCGAGGTTGCGCAGCGCCTTGCGGGCGAAGTAGCCGATCTCCGGATCGTGCCGCTTGGCCTCCAACTCGGTGATCACCACGATGGGGATCACGACCGAGTGCTCGGCGAACCGGAACAGCGCGCGCGGATCGCTCAGGAGCACGGACGTGTCCAGCACGTAGGTCCGCAGGTCCTGATCGGCGTCCGCCGAGGCGTCATCCAGCTGGTTCGGGTCCTCGAGGTGCTGCTGAGGTGCCTGTGTGGTCACGACCCACTCCCGCCCCGGGCGCATCGGGCCCGGCAGTCGCGAGTCGGCCGTTGCCACGAGTCAGTGAGAGGCCGACCCGACCGGGCGCTCTGCCCGATGCCTTGACCGTACGACCGGATCCGGTCGCCGTCGGCGTCCGACACGCCGCCATACCGGCTACGGAATGTTAATTCTCGGTGACGTCCGGCGCCGCATCTCCGGCGGTGACCTGCCGCACACCGCCCACGGCTCCGCGGCGCGCGGCGACCGTGGCCAGCGCGTCACCGAGCAGGACGAAGGAATCGGCGCCGGTGCCGGCATGCGGTGAGATCCGCAGCATCCCCTCCCGTGCCGTCGCCGTCACGCCATGGTTGGCCAGGGCCGCGGCGATGGCGCCGGCCTCGTGGGGAACGGGCGCCAGGGTGACGATGCCGGCATGGTGGTCCCGCGGCGTGACGACGGGCACGTCGTATCGGTCCGCCAGCGAGATGACGTGCTCGGCACGGTCGTGCACCTCCGCGGCGATGGCCGCCGTCCCGGCGGCGGCCACCTCGCGCAGCGCGGTGACCAGTCGGGCGGAGGCGAGCATATCCGGCGGTGCGACGGTGTACGCCTGCGCGTCGGCGCGCGGGGCCGGAACACCGACCGTCGTGACGTCGCCGGCCATCCCCATGGCAGCCGACAACACCGGCTCGATGCGCTCGCGCGCAGCCGGAGAGAACCGGGCGAATCCGGTGCCGCGCCCGGCCCGCAGCCATTTGTAGCCGTTGCCGCAGATGACGTCCGCGGCCGACCAGTCGGCATCCACCACTCCGAAGCCCTGTACCGCGTCGACGATCAGCAGCCGGTCGCCGATCACGTCGCGCAGTGCGGACAGATCGGCCAGGTATCCGGTGCGGAAGTCGACGAGACTGACGGCGAGAGCGGTGATGTCGTCGGTGAGGGCGTCACGCACCGCTTCGGGGGTGACGAAGATGTCGGGTCCGGACGCTGCCAGCTCACGCACGCGCAGCCGGCCGCGGGCATCCTGGGCGCGGCGTGCCGTGACCGTGATCGACGGGAACTCATGCGGTGACAGCAGTACCTCGCCGCTCAGTCCGAACATGGCCTGCTGGAGCCCGAAAGTCGTCGACGGCTGCAGCGTCACCTCGTCGGTCGGTGCGCCCAGCAGCTCGGCCAGGACCTCCCGAGCCTCGGTCGATCGTCCCGACACCAGGTCGATTCCTGTTGCGCGGCCGGTGCCCAGCAGCTCCGCATCGGCGTGGGCTTCATCGCGCACCGCGGGCGAGAGCGGACCGTAGGCTGCCCAGTTGAGGTAGCCCGAGTCGGTCGAGAACGACGCGAGGTAGGAGTCCAGATCGGTCACGCCTCACATTGTGGCATGCACCGTCCCGCCGGGCACCGGGATCAGCCGCCGTAGCGGCGGTCGCGGGTCGCGTAATCGCGGATGGCGCGGAGGAAGTCGACCTCGCGGAGGTCGGGACCGAGCGCCTCCACGAAATAGAACTCGGAATGCGCGGACTGCCACAGCAGGAAGTCGCTCAGGCGCTGCTCCCCCGAGGTGCGGATCACGAGATCGGGGTCGGGTTGCCCGCCGGTGTACAGGTGCTCACCGATCTGTTCGGGAGTGAGACTCTCGGCGAGATCCTCGAGCGAGCCGCCGCGCTCACGGTGCTTGCCGATGATGCTGCGCACGGCGTCGACGATCTCGCCGCGGCCGCCGTACCCCACAGCGAGGTTCACGTGCATGCCCGTGTTGCCGCGGGTGCGCTCCTCAGCGGTGTCCAGCACGCGCGCCAACTCGGGCGGGAGGATCTCGGTGCGGCCGACGTGCTTGACGCGCCAGCCCGGCTCGTGCGACAGCGCGTCGGCCAGCTCGGCGATGATCTCGATCAGGTCGGCCAGCTCGCGCGAATCACGCTTTCGCACATTGTCGGTCGAAAGCAGATACAGCGACACCACGCCGATGCCCAACTCGTCGCACCAACGCAGGAATTCGCGCATCTTCGCGGCGCCGGCACGGTGCCCGTCGGCGACGGTCGCGAACCCCGCCTGGCGCGCCCAGCGACGGTTGCCGTCGATCATCATGGCCACGTGACGCGGTACCGCCTCCGGCCTCAGCTGTCGCCGCAGCCGCGAGGAATAGACCCGGTAGAGCAGTCCCCGCCCGTGCCCCTCCGCCGCTCGCGTCACATCCCTACGCTACCGCCCCCCGCTCCGCATGTGCGTTGCGGCATGCTGTGCGGCGTAGGCTCGTCATGTGACCCGAAGCCCCGCCGACAACGGTGTCGAGATGCCCCAGCTCCCACTCCTGGATGCCGCGAGCGTCAGCGCGCAGGTCGAACTGAAGCCCACCTGGCGCGGCTGGATCCACGCCGCGACCTTCCCGGTCGCGATCGCCGCCGGCGTCGTGCTGATCGTGCTGGCCGAAGGCGGCGCGGCCAAATGGGCCTGCGCGGTGTTCATGGCCAGCTCGCTGCTGCTGTTCGGCAACTCGGCGGTCTATCACCGCTTCGACTGGGGCCCGCTGACCAAGGCCGTGCTCAAGCGCATCGACCACGCCAACATCCTGCTGCTGATCGCCGGCACCTACACCCCCATCGCCACGCTGGCGCTGCCACCGGATCAGGGCGTGCTGCTGCTGGTGCTGGTGTGGACCGGAGCCCTGCTGGGGATCCTGTTCCGCGTGTTCTGGATCACCGCGCCGCGCTGGCTGTACGTCGCGCTCTATCTGCTGCTGGGGTGGGCTGCTGTCATGTACATCGTGCCGCTGTTCCAGGCCAGCGTGCCGATGATGGTGCTCGTCATCGTCGGTGGCCTCCTCTACACCGGCGGCGCGGTCGTCTACGGACTCAAGCGGCCCAACCCGTGGCCGGGCCACTTCGGCTTCCACGAGATCTTCCACGTGTGCACCGTCCTGGCATTCCTGTGCCACTGGACGGCGTGCCTGCTGATCGCGCTGCGACCGCTCAGTCCTTCGCTGGGGGCGTGAGGTCGTCCCGGTCGGACGCGTCGGCGTCCGGCTGGGCACCGGCGTCCGTTTCGGTGTCGGCCGCCGCGGCCGCCAGTTCGGCGTCGAGCTCCTCGCCGATCTCCGACCGGTAGCGCGCACGGCGGATGCGTCGCAGCATGTCGACCAGCAGCAGTACGACCGCCGCGGCCAGCACGCCGACGGCGATGAAGCCGGCCACACCGGGGGTGACATCGTCGGGATTCACCGTCGGGGTCGGCGTGGGGGTAGCCGCCCACCAGATCAGTGCATCCATGTGTCCTTCTTCCTCGCCGCGAGCGCTTAGCCTGGAAGTCCAGCCTAGAACGGATGCCGCATGACCACCGCCGCGATCGAGCGCAAGCTCGCCGACCGATACGGCACCTCGCGACCGCGTCGTGCGCTGTTGATCGTGGTCGGCGTCCTGGCCGCGGCGCTGCTGGGCTACGTGGGCTGGACCACCGTCGCGGGTGCGTTGAACTCGGTGGATTACGACACGACGGGGTACGAGATCGATCCGCCGCACAGTGCGACCGTGCATTTCCAGGTGACCTCGCGGCCCGGCATCCCCGTCGCGTGCACCGTGGAGGCGCTGGACACCGAGCACGGCGTGGTCGGCTGGCGGGTCCTGGAGTATCCCGCGGCCGAGGCCACCACCCGCTCGTTCAGCGTGACGGTCCCGACCACCGCCGAGGCCACGACGGGATTGGCCAGCCACTGCTGGATCCCCTAAACTGGCACCACATACCCGCGCCCCGGCTCGACGCCGGGGCGTTTGGCTTACGCCCCGCCGTTCCCCCGGCATCCACCCCCAAGGAGACGATGTGTCCAGCGACAGCACAGTGACCTTCCTCACCCAGGACGCGTACGACCGGCTCGCCGCCGAGCTCGAGCACCTCTCGACCACCGGGCGCGAGGAGATCGCCAAGCGCATCGAGGCCGCCCGCGAAGAAGGCGACCTCAAGGAGAACGGCGGCTATCACGCGGCCAAGGACGAGCAGGGCAAGCAGGAGGCGCGCATCCGCACGCTGCAGCACCTGCTGAAGGACGCACAGGTCGGCGAGGCCCCGGAGTCGGACGGCACCGTGGCGCCCGGCACCGTCATCACGGCCCTCGTCGCCGGCGGCGAGGAGGTGTTCCTGCTGGGCAACCGCGAGATCGCGGCGAACTCCGAGCTCGACGTCTACAGCGAGGCCTCGCCGCTGGGCAGCGCGATCATCGGTCTGTCCGAGGGAGACAAGACCTCGTACACCGCGCCCAACGGCCGCGAGATCGCGGTCGAGATCGTGAAGGTCGAGACCTACTCGGGCCAGTGACCCGCCGGGTCCCTGACCCGCCGGCTCAGTCCTCGACGAGCTTCGGGGTGAATCCGGCGTTCTCGAGGACCGAGATCACCTGGGCGCGGTGCTCCTGACCGCGTGTCTCGACGCTCAGCTGCAGCACGACCTCGCTGATCTGCAGGCCCTGACCGTGACGGGTGTGCAGGACCTCGATGACGTTCGCGCCGGCGATCGACAGCAGTTCGGACACCCGCGCGAGCTGGCCCGGTCTGTCAGGCAGCGGGATCTGCAGCGTCATGTACCGCCCCGACGCCGCCAGACCGTGCGCGACGACCCGCTGCAGCAGCAGCGGGTCGATGTTGCCGCCGGAAAGAATCGACACGGTCGTGCCGGTCGCGGTGACCTTGCCGGCGAGAATGGCCGCCACGCCGACCGCGCCGGCCGGTTCGACGACGACCTTCGCCCGCTCCAGCAGCACCAGCAGCGCGCGGGCGATGTCGTCGTCGGTGACGGTGACGACCTCGTCGACCAGGTCGCGGATGATCTCGAACGGCGCATCGCCGGGGCGGGCGACCGCGATGCCGTCGGCGATCGTGGGGGTGGTGGCGACCTCGAGGGGGTGCCCGGCGGCCAGGGACGGCGGGTAGGCGGCGGAATTGGCCGCCTGAACGCCGATGATGCGCACCGAACGGCCGGCCGCGGCGGCGCGCGCCTTGATGGCCGCGGCGACGCCCGCAATGAGGCCGCCGCCGCCGATGCCGACCAGGACCGTCTCGACGTCGGGGACCTCGTCGAAGATCTCGAGCCCGAGCGTGCCCTGCCCGACGATGATGTCACGGTGGTCGAACGGCGGGATCAGCACGGCGCCGGTGCGCTCGGCGAACTCCGCCGCCAGTCGCAGCGGCGTCTCGACGGTGGCCCCCTCCAGGACCACGTCGGCCCCGTACCCTCGCGTGGCGAGAAGCTTGGGCACCGGCACGCCCAGCGGCATGAAGATGGTCGCCGCGATACCCAGCGCCTGCGCGGCACGGGCCACGCCCTGCGCGTGGTTTCCGGCCGAGGCGGCCACCACACCGCGGGCGCGCTCGGCCTCGGTGAGTCGTGCCAGGCGGTAGGCGGCGCCGCGGATCTTGAACGATCCGGTGCGCTGCAGGTTCTCGAGCTTGAGCAGCACGGGTGCCCCGAGCACGTCGCTCAAGTGCTCGGAGTCCTCCAGCGGCGTACGCAGGATGACGTCCTGCAACGCCGCGGCGGCGTCCTCGAACTCGGCCAGAGTGGGGTGGGCGGTCTTCGTGTCCTCCGTCACGCGGGGGTCCTCCTCGTCCGGGGCACGGTGCTCCAGATCAGATCGTCGGGTCGGATGGCGGCGCCGCCGGACTCCCAGCCGCGTCGCGAGATGTACAGCCATACAACGTTCACGAACGCAGCCAGCGGCACGGCGAACAGCGCACCGGGGATGCCGGCGATCATGGCCCCGCCGGCGACGACGAGCACGACCGCCAGCGGGTGGACCTTGACGGCTGCGCCCATCAGCAACGGCTGCAGAATGTGTCCCTCGAGCTGCTGCACGCCCAGAACGACCACCAGCATCCACAGGGCGATCCAGGGCCCGTTGTAGACCAGTGCCAGGAACACGGCCAGCGCCCCGGTGACGATGGCCCCCACGAATGGGATGAACGCACCCAGGAACACGAGCACGCCCACCGGGATGGCCAGTGGCACCCCCAGCAGGAAGGCACCCAGGGCGATGCCGATCGAGTCGATCGTCGCGACCAGCAGCTGGGTGCGGGCGTAGGTCACCACGGTGCGCCAGCCGGCGTGCCCGGCCCCGTCCACGGCCGCCCGGGCTCGGGCCGGGAACAGCCGCACCGTCCACCGCCAGATGCCGCCGCCGTCGGCCAGCAGGCAGAGCAGGATGAACAGGGCCAGCAGTGCGCCCGTGGCGACGTGGCCGACGGTGCTGCCGATGGCGAGCGCCCCCGACAGGAGCAGGTCGACTTGCTCCTGCAGCAGCGTCCAGCCCTGGGCGAGCATGTCGTCGATCTGCTCGGCCGTCAGGTGCAGTGGACCGCTGATCAGGTAGGTACGGAACTCGTCCAGTGCGGCGACCGTGCGCTCGCGCACGGAGTCCCACTGCAGCCCGATCTGCCACACCGCCAGCCACACCAGACCGGTGATGATCGCCAGGGTGCCCACCACGGTGATGACGATGGCGACCCAGCGCGGGACTCGGTGGCCGATCATGAAAGCGAAGGTCGGCCACACCAGCGCGGCCACGAGGATCGCCACCAGCAGCGGGATCACCAGCAGCTTCAGCTGGATGATGAGCCAGATGCCCACACCCAACGCCGCGGCGACGACGAGGAAGCGCCACGCATAGGCGGTGGCCACGCGCAGGCCACGCGGCACGCCCTCGGAGATCTCGGTGCTCACCGTCCGGCTGCGCAGCGCGTCGAAGAACGTCCCGCGCGGGGTGTCCTGGCTTCCGCTCACCGTGTCAGTCTAGGCGCGCCGGCGTTCCGCCTTGAGCATGTGTCACCGTCAGAAGCGGTCGGCCATGTGGGTCAGCCGTGCGATGCGGTCGGGAATGGGCGGATGGGTCGCGAACAGCCGCGACAGTCCGCTTGGGCGCAGCGGGTTGCGCAGCCACAGGTGTGCGGTCGAGGTGTGGGCGCGTCGCAGCGGAGTGTCGTCGGCGCCGATCTTGGCAAGGGCGGATGCCAGGCCGTCGGGATCGCGTGTGGTCATCGCCCCGGTCGCGTCGGCCAGATACTCGCGCTGGCGCGAAACGGCCGCTTGCACCACACCCGCCAGCAGCGGCGAGACGATCGCGGCGACCACACCGAACAGGAGCAAGACCACGGCCGCCTGGTTGTTGCCCGCGCGGCGCCCGCCGAAGAACGCGATCCGCAGGAAGATGTCGGCGAGGATCCCCACCGCCACGACGAGTCCGAACACGATCGTCGAGACCCGGATGTCGTAGTTGCGGATGTGGGCCAGTTCGTGTGCCAGCACGCCTTCGAGTTCACGGTCGGTGAGACGCTCCAGCAGCCCGGTCGTCACCGTGATCGCCGCCTTTTCGGGCGTGCGGCCGGTCGCGAAAGCATTCGGTGACGGGTCGGTGACGACGTACAGGGCCGGCATGGGCGCACCGGTGGTGATGCACAGGTTCTCGACCAGGCGGTGAAAGCGCCCGGCCTCGGCCGCGGTGACCCGCTGTGCGCCCGACAGTGCCAGAGCCTCGCGGTCGGCGCAGAAGTACTGGATCGTCGCATAGCCGACGGCGAACACGAGAATGAACGCCGTGATCCACCAGTTGTTGCCTGCGAGCCAGCCTGCCAGCACGCCGATCAGGGCGAGTGCGAGGAGGAATCCGGTGAGGATGAACCACGTGTTCCGCTTGTTGCGGGCGATCGCCGAGTACATGGCTGCCCGGCGGACTCAGAACTGTATACGCGGCGGTTCCGCGATCGCGGCGCCGTCGACCACTTCGAAGAACTCGCGCTCAGTGAAGCCGAGGTTGCGGGCGAAGAGGTTGTTCGGGAAGACCTTGATCTTGGTGTTGAGTTCGCGGACCCCACCGTTGTAGAAGCGACGGGAAGCCTGGATCTTGTCTTCCGTATCGACGACGGCCTGCTGCAGCTGCAGGAAGTTCTGGCTGGCCTGCAACTGCGGGTAGGCCTCCGCGACCGCGAACAGTGACTTCAGCGCCTGTTGCATGTGACCTTCGGCGACGCCCGCCTCGCCGGGCGAGGACACCGACAGTGTCTCGGCTCGCGCGCGTGTGACGTTCTCGAAGACGGCCTTCTCGTGCGCGGCGTAGCCCTTGACCGCCTCGATGAGGTTCGGCAGCAGGTCGGCGCGACGCTTGAGCTGGACGGTGATGTCGCTCCACGCCTCATCGACGCGCACATTGAGCGCGACGAGTGAGTTGTAGGTGGCCCAGAGGTAGATGCCGACGATCACGACCAGACCGACGACGATCAGTACCGGGATCAGCCATTCCATAGCACTCCCATCGTTGTGCTCTCAATCCTAACCGTCGCGGCCGATCCACCGCCGGAGCGAGCGTCATCTCTCAGCGGTTACCCACCGAGCACGCGCTCGAGATACGGGTTGCCGAACGTCCTCTTCGGATCGAGCCGGTCGCGCAGCGCCACGAAGTCGTCGAAGCGCGGATAGCGCGCGCGTAGGGTCGCGGCGCGCTGCGTGTGCATCTTCCCCCAATGCGGCCGGCCGTCGTGGCCCAGCATGATGTCTTCGACGGCGGTGAAATAGGCGGTCGGGTCGGCCCGCACGTACCGGTGCACGGCGATGTACCCCGTGTCGCGGCCGTGTGCGGTCGACAGCCACAGGTCGTCGGCGGCGGCGGTGCGCACTTCGACGGGGAACTCGATGCGCCAGTGGCGGTCGTCGATCAGCGCGCGCAACTGTGTGAACGCGGCACCCAACTGTGCCACCGGAACGGCGTACTCCATCTCGCGGAAGCGCACGCCGCGAGTCGTGGCGAACACCCGATCGGAGCGGTCGGAGAACGAGCGTCTCCCCCACACCGCCGCCGACGCGCGGTTGATCGCCGGCACCAGGGGCGGGATGATGCGCCCGGTCGTGCAGACGGCTTGGTGCACGCCCGTGCCGATCAGGCGGTCATCGACCCAGCGTCGCAGCGGTGAGAGGGGCTCGACGGGCTCGGCCGCCGGCATCCGCGTGTTCGTCTTCGTCTGCGCCAGATCGGTGTGCGGAAACCAGTAGAACTCGAAATGGTCGGCGGCCGTCGCCCGCTCGGCCAGGGTCCCGATGACATCGTCGATCGGTTCGGCCTGCTCGACGGCACGCAGCCCGAACGCCGGCACGCACTGCAGCGTGACATCGACGAGCACGCCCAGGGCACCGAGCCCGAGCGCGACGGCGGGCAGCAGCTCGGCGTTCTCGTCATCATCGACCCGCAGCAGCTCGCCGTCGGCGGTGACGAGGGTGGCGCCCACGACCTGGGTCGCGATGCCGCCGAAGCGCGAACCGGTGCCGTGGGTGCCGGTGGAGATCGCGCCCGAGATCGACTGCCGGTCGATGTCGCCGAGGTTGGCCATGGCCAGCCCGTGAGGGCGCAGCAGCGTGGGAATGCGGTGCAGGCGCGTGCCGGCCAGCAGTGTGACACGCGATCGGTCGTGGTCGACCGACACGAGCCCCGACAGATCCGTCAGATCGAGCAACACGCCGGGAGCCACCGCGATGCCGCTGAAACTGTGCCCCGCACCGACGGCCTTGACCTGCAGGCCGCGCGCGGCCGCCGCCTGCACGGCGCGGCGCACCGCGGCGGTCGTCGAGGGGAACTCGACCCGCTGCGGGCGGACTTTCTCGGTGCGCGCCCAGTTCTGCCACGCACCCCCCGGACGCGTCACAGGAAGCTCTTCCCCTCGCCGCGGTAGGTGGCGGCCTCGCCCACGACACGATCACCGGAGGTGAGGACGTACCGGTCGACGCGCTCGGCGAGTTCGCCGCTCTTGGCGTGGCGGAACCAGACGCGGTCGCCGACCCGCAGAGCGCGCGCGGCCGGGCCCTGCAGCGGGGTCTGCACCTCGCCCGCACCTTCGCGGCCGAGCGTGCGCAGCCCCTGCGGCCACACCGGCAGCGGCTGGCGCGAGGCGACCGGGGGGCCCGACGCGATCCAGCCCCCGCCGAGAACGGTGGCGATGTCGGCGGCGGGTTTGCGCACCACTTCGAGCGCGAACGCGGCAGCCGGCGCCGGTGTGAAGGCGCGGTAGAGGTCAAAGAGATGACCGGCGAGCAGGCCGCTGCCGGCGGTGGTCTCGGTGACGGACAGGTCGGATGCGGTGGTCTCGAGAGAGCCGGTGCCGCCGCCGTTGACGAACTCGAGCGGGGCGATCTCGCGCAAGGCGGTGACGATCGCGGCGCGCCGCTGGCGCAGCTCGTCGCCCGAGCGGCGCTGCATCCAGCGGATGACGGCGTCGCCCGAGCCGGTGTCGTCGGGCTGGCCGGCCAGCTGCGCCTCGTACATCATGAGCCCGACCAGGCGGAAGCCGGGCCGCTGCACGATGGCGTGGGCGAGGCGGGCGACCTCCGGCGCGTCATGCACGGGTGACCGGCGCACCCCGATGTGGCCGAGCACCGGAGCGCGCCACGACGCGTCGGCGTCGATCGCGACGCGGATCTCGGCGCGCGAGCCCGGCGCTGCGACCGCGTCGATGAGGTCGAGCTGATCGAGGTCGTCGACCATGAGGGTGATGCGTGCGGCGGCCTGTTCGTCGGCGGCCAAGGCGGCGAGGGCGGCCCGATCGACGGTCGGGTAGCCCAGCACGATGTCGTCATGATCGGCGGCGAGCCACAGCGCCTCGGGCAGGGTGAAGGCGAGGATGCCACGGTACCCGGGCATGGCCAGCGCGGCGTCGAGCACTTCGCGGACGCGGATCGATTTGCTCGCCACGCGGATGGGCACACCCGCCGAGCGCACCACGAGGTCGAGGGCGTTGAACCGCAGCGCGTCGACGTCGATCGTGGCCACCGGACCCGATATGTCGGCGATCGTGGTGGTGCGCGCCGGCCAATAGGCCGCCGCGTCGGTCCACGGCTCGCCGACGGTCGCGTCGGCGACGGCGAGAAGGTCGAGGGTCATGACATCCACCCTAGGACCGCCGCGCGACCGCGCCACGTCTTGCAGAGTCCGCCGCGCTGCGCGGCACCATCCGCCGTACCCCCGGTGGGACTCGAACCCCTCCCCACCGGCCCTCCACACGCCGCTCCGCGGCGCGCGGAGCCTCGGCCGGCGTGGGCCCAAGCGCACGTCTCACCCACCCAGACCACGGCGGACGCCGCCGCGCTGCGCGCGGCACCATCCGCCGTACCCCCGGTGGGACTCGAACCCACACTGAAGCGATTTTAAGTCGCCTGCCTCTGCCATTGGGCTACGGGGGCGTCCCCCGATTATCCCGCAGGGACCGGCATCACTTCGATGCGACAGGCGCCTTCGCAGTCGAGGGCTTGGGAGCACCGGCATCCACCGGCTCGGGCGCGGCGGGACGCGGGCGCGCAGCGAACTCCTCGAACACGTAGCGCGGGTTCTGGACGGTCTGCAGCGACACGTTGTCGCGGGTCAGCCAGAAATTGTGCCACCAGTCGCCGACCACGCGCCACTTGCGCTCCCACGACGGCATCGCCAGGCCGTGGTAGCCACGGTGCGCGACCCAGGCGATGAACCCCTTCAGGGCGAGGTTGCCCGACTGGAACACGCCGTTGTACAAGCCCAGACCCGCGACGGCGCCGAGGTTCTTGTGGATGTACTCCTTGGGCAGTTCGCCACGCAGGACGGCGACGAGGTTCTTCGCGAGCAGCTTCGCCTGACGCACGGCGTGCTGGGCGTTGGGCACGCAGTAGCCGCCCACGCCGTTGCCGGTCAGGTCGGGCACGGCCGACACGTCACCGGCGGCCCAGGCGCCCTCGACGACCTCTTCGGGCGTTCCCACGCGCAGGTCGGCGCGGGTGCGGATGCGGCCACGCTCTTCGACGGGCAGGTCGCTGCCGCGCACGACGGTGGGGTTGGCCATGACACCGGCGGTCCAGATGATCAGCTCGGTGGGCAGCACCTCGCCGGTCGACAACTCGACATTGCCGCCGACGGCGCCGGTGACCTGCGTGTCGAGGTGGACGTAGGCGCCGCGCTTGGCGAGGTCCTTGAGCACCCATTCGCTGGTCTTGAGCGAGACCTCGGGCATGATGCGGCCCATCGCCTCGATGAGGTGGAAATGCGTGTCTTCGAAGCGCAGCTGCGGATAGTCCTTCAGCAGCGAGGATGCCAGCGCGCGCACCTCGGCGAACACCTCGATGCCGGCGAATCCGCCGCCGACGACCACGACGGTCAGCAGCCGGTCGCGCTCGGGTCCGGGCGGCAGATTCGCGGCACGGTCGAAGTTGGTGAGGATGCGGTCGCGGATGGCCACGGCCTCTTCGATGGTCTTCAGCCCGATCGCGTTGTCGGCGATGCCGGGGATCGGGAAGGTGCGCGAGACGGCACCGGCGGTGACGACGATCTGGTCGTACGCCTCTACCCACCCCTCGCCGACGTCGGGAGTGATGGTGGCGACCTTGCGGGCGTGGTCGATGCCGGTGACCTTCGCGGTGATCACGCGCGTGCGCTTGAGGTGGCGGCGCAGCCCCACCACGACGTGGCGGGCCTCGATCTCGCCGGCGGCGACCTCGGGGAGGAACGGCTGGTACGTCATGTACGGCAGCGGGTCGACGATGGTGACCTCAGCTTCGCCCTTGCGCAGGTGCTTCTCGAGTTTCCACGCGGTGTAGAACCCCGCGTAGCCCCCTCCGACGATCAGGATCTTGGGCACGGTGCTGGTCACGGTCGGAAGAACTCCTTGGAATCAACTGCTCGGCGAACGCGGGTCGCGCGCCGATCGGATGCGTCGGACAGCAGCGGTGACGCCGAGCCCAATCATTATAGCCGCGAGTGTTCCCGCCAGCAGAGGCACCGTACCGTACATAAGGGTCTGCGCGCTCGGCAGCAGCGGCGAGGTCGCCTCACTCGGGGGCTCGGCCACCGGCAGCGGCGGCACCTCGACCGGCGTGGCCGTGGGGGCCGGCGCGGGCGCGGCCTCGCCACGCCGGTACACCCGGATCCAATCCTCGAGACTGCCCATGGGGTTGGCCTGCACCAGCGGCACGGTCGCAGACACCGCACGATCGGCGTCGACGATGCCGTAGCCGTAGAGCCGATCGGGAACACCGGTGGCACCGGCCGCCGGTTGCGCGGTCTTGATGATCCGGTTGATGACGTTCGCGGCATCCAGTTCGGGGTGCGCAGCCCGCACCAGCGCGACGATTCCGGCGACGATGGGGGCGGCGCCGCTGGTGCCCTGCCAGACGACCACAGTGCCGTCCGCCGACACGCCCAGCAGCTCTTCGCTGGGCGCGGAGATGCCGACGGTGATGCCCGCGGTGGAGGCCTCTCGGCTCGCCTTGCCCGACTTGTCGACGCCGGCGACCGTCAGCACACCGGGGATCGTGGCCGGCGCACCGACCCGTTCGGTGCCCGTGCCGCGGTTCCCTGCCGCGACGATGACGACCGCGTCATGCTCATACGCGTACAGGAACGCGTCGTCCCAGCTCTCGTCCCAGTCGAGTGTGTTGGTGGTGAACGACAGGTTGATGACGTCGGCGCCGTTGTCGACGGCCCAGCGCATAGCCTCGGCGACCTGGTCGACGAAGGGCACCGATGCCGATGAGCCGAAACCGATGGATGCCGACAGCAGCGAGGCCTCGGGTGCGACACCGATCACGCCGGTATCGGGGCCGGTGCCGCGGCCGGCGGCCAGCGAGGCGACCCACGAGCCGTGACTGGCGTCGATCACGCCGACCGGGGTGCGACCGTCAGCGGCACCCACCCCCGAGAAGTCCCTGCCCGCCACCACGGAGCCCTCGAACTCGGTGCGCCCACGAGCGATGCCGGTGTCGATCACCGCGATGCGCTGACCGGCACCGCGGGTCACCTCCCACGCGTCGGTGATGCCGAGCTCGTCGAGCCAGTATTCGGCCGCGCGGGCCGGATCCGGCGGCGGTGTCTCCTCGGGCGCGTCGACGGGGGCCGCGGCCGCACCCGTCAGC
>JAEXHA010000111.1 GCA_023450335.1 Actinomycetes bacterium
GACGGCTACGAGGAGCTGACGACCGGTCTGAAGAACGCGACCGACGGCATCAACGACATGTCCGAGGCTCTGCTGGGCATGATGCGCGCGATCCAGGACCTGGACCAGCAGCTCGCCGGCGGCTGAACCACTGTGTGGGGCGGGCCGACGCATCGGCCCGCCCTTTCGGCACCCCGGCATCGACGCATCGGAAATGAGTACGCATGAGTGTGAAGATCTCCTACGACGAGCTCGGCGAGCTGTACACCAACCTGCTCGCCGTCTCGACCGAGTTCGACGAGGCATCGACCCGTCGCAGCGATCTGGAGGATGCGGTCGGCCGGCCCTACGGCAACGGCGACCTGCGCTCGGTCACCGGTGACTTCGAGAAGCAGTGGGATGACCGGCGCAACAAACTCAACGAGGGGCTGAAGAAGGTGACCGACCGCGCCAAGACCGTTCTCGAGGGCTTCGGCGAGTTCGATGTGGAGCTCGCCGCCGAGATCGCCGCCTCGATGCAGGAGGTCTGACCCGTCATGGCAACGCACAACTCGCCGGACGGCCACCCCGTCGAGGTCGTCGGCGGCAACGCCGCCGACATCCAGGATCGCGGTCAGCAGGTCATCAACCTCGGCGCCGCGATGTCGGAGGCCGAGGGCGTGCTCACGCGCCTGGTCGAAGACGGCGCCTACATGCAGGGCGACTCGGTCGACAAACTGCGTGAGGTCTCGGAAGAGGTCTACAAAGAACTGGGGCGCGCCGCCGACCTCTACGTGAAGGTCGGTCCGTACATCAAGGAGTACGGCGACGATCTGGCCTCCGTCCAGTCGGCGCTGACCACCATCGTGAACACGGCCGAATCGGCATGGACCACGTACCAGCAGCGACTGTCCGACTGGCACGATGCGCAGTACTCACCCGTCTCCTATCCTTCGGGCACGTCGCCCAGCGACGACGGTTCGGCGCGCGAGCAGGCGGAGCAGGACCACGCCGATGCCGTCTCCGACGCGAAGGACCTCAAAGACGAGGCCTACGCCCAGTGGAAGCTGGCCGGCGACGATTTCGATGACCAGTACGACCTGTGGTGGGCGGCATTCGACAAGGCCGTCCGCCACATCCGCAGTGAGAACAGCAACGGCATCGAGGACGATTGGAAGGACAACCTCGACGGGTTCGTCGACTTCGCCCTCGACGTGCTCGCTGTCGCCGGCGTCGTGCTGGCCGTGCTGGCGCTCGTCGTCGGTGGGCCGCTCGTTGCCCTCGCCGCCGTCCTGGTGGGTGTGCTCACCCTCGCCGGCACGCTGTGGCAGTACAGCCGCGGTGATGCGTCGCTGCTCGAACTGGGCATCGCCGTCCTCGGCGTCATCCCCTTCGGCGCGCTCGGCGAGTTCGCCAGCGGCGGTTTCAAAGCCGGCATGCGGGCCTGGGGCGGGTTCTCGGCCGGCGGGCTCTCGTTCGGTGACGATGTCGCCCGGTGGGGTCTGAGCCTGCGTTCTGCCAGCCCCGCGCAGTGGGTCAGCAACATGCGCACCCTCGGCCCGGAGGCCGGCTTCGTCGTCAACAGCTTCGACGAGGTCCTCAGCGCCGTGATGACGGGCCAGGATCCGTTCATGTGGGAGGTCATCGGCGAACTCGGCACGACCGGGCAGCAGCTCGTGTACGGCGTCTCGGCCGTCGGCCAGCAGTACGCGAACATCATGAACGTGGTCGGGGGTGTGCAGGGCATCGGCGGGCTCGTCTCCAACCCCGGCGCCATCCGCTGGCCCACGTGGTGATTCCGTCGGCTGTGGCAGGGTGGACAGGGTGACATCCCTTCGTGAAGAGCTCGGCGGCGGCCGTGCGGGCGTCCCCTCGTTCCGGCTGATGCTCCCGCCGGGATGGACGATCCTCGACACGTCGACGCAGACAGAGCAGGCGCTGCTGGGTCGTGCGCGTGAGCGTCTGGGCTCGATCCACCGCCCCGACGCGTATGCCGCACTGTCGCAGCACGTCGAGCACGCCTTGGCGGCGGCCCGCAAGCAGGGCGCGTTCATGATGATCATGGCCGGCGACGAAGCGCCGCCGTGGTCCACGGTGCCGATCAGCATCCTGGGCACCGTCACCGCGGGGACGCCGGCCGTCTCCCTCGACCGCATGGTGGCCGACGCCATCGAACGACGCGGCGCGCGCGCTCTCGACGGCAGCCGGCACTTCCTGCGCTGGGTGGATCGACGCACCGCCGAACTGTCGGGTGAGAAGGTCGGCGCCTACACGGTGGTGTATCTCACGCCTCTTCCCGGCAGCGGGCGGCGGTCGGCCCTGCAGCTGACGGCCACTCTCGCGCACCCGGTCGAGATCGACCCCGACACCGACCCGCTGATGAAGGCCTGGCTGGCACTGCTGGACGCCAACATCGCCACGTTCGCCTGGATGCCGGCATGACGGCGCTGCGCTTCGACTACGACGAGACCACGGCGATCGTCGTGCCGGGCGACGGCGGCGACGACGCGGCGCAGTGGCCCCGTGCGGCGGCCGAGCGCTTCGCCGCACACCATGACATGGACCCGCAGCGGCGGGACGCGTTGGAACGCGTTCTCCGTCGCGCCCAGCACGGCGCCGCGTTCGATTCAGCCACCAGCATCCTGCTGCACGACCCGGGCACCCAGACCTGGGCGCCGCTGCGGCTCACCCTGCTCGAGGGCGGCCTGCCGCCGGCGCAGCAGCGCGAGTACCTGGCCCCGGCTGGTGTGTTGCGCCCGCAGCTGCGCGGCCATGTCGCACCGGGCCTGGGAGTCGGGTACTCCGCCACGGTGCTCGCCGACGCATCGACCGCCGACATCCGCTGGCTGTACCTGCCGGGCGGCCGGGCATTCTTCGCCGTGCTCCGCGCCGTTCCCCTCCCGGCGGTGATGGGCCTGGCCGTGGCCGTCGAGAACATCCTCGAATCCGTTCGCCTCGACGGACTGGAGCCCGGCTCCGCCGACGCCTTCGCGCTCGACCCCCTGGTGCCGCCGGCCGCGACCGGATGGCGTTCATGACCGACGGCGCCGCCACACGGTATGCGCGTGTCGTGGACGACTGGCAGCCGATCGACTGGTGGAAGCTCGAGGCGCGCGCCCTGCAGGGCTCACCATCGATGCGCCGCGCGATCGCGTACTTCTCGCCTGCCGACGCATGGCGCGATCTCGCCCGGGGTGTCGACCGCATGTGGGCATGGGGGTGCCTGCTGACCCTGTCGCACATCGCGAGCTTCACCTTTCCCGCCGTCGCGGCGATGGCGATGGTCGCCTGGATCTTCAACCCCGCCGCAGACGCGCCCGTCGCCCTCGCCGGCATCCTGACAGCCGTCGCGGCCCTTATCGGGGGGTTCGGACTGATCACCGAACAGCGACAGCCCTTGGACGTCGATCCCAAGATCGGTCGTCTGCTGGGCGGCCTGCATCTGGTCCCCTCGATCATCGCGGCGCTGATCGTGGTGGCCGCGCTGAGCCAGCAGGCTGCGGACGGCGCGTGGGGTCTGGCCGGCATCGGCGCCGACGTCGTCGTCGGCGCGCTGCACTTCGTGGTGTACCGCGGCCCGGCCGAGGCGGGAACGCAGCGGTGGCGACGCAACTTCGCGCGACTCGAGGCCGCACTCGACGCGCTGCCCGCCGACGAGCGCGCGCGCATCTACGCGGACCTGCAGCAGGCATTCGACGTGATGGCCGAGCGCCGGATCGTCCCGGCCGACGCGCTGGTGCGCGCCCGGGAGATCCGACCGGGACTCCTCGGTATGACGATGGCTCCGCGCGACGACCTGCGCCCCGCGTCCTGACGGGTGCACGCCCGCGCGTCCTGACCGGCGTCCGCCGGAGCCGGGGCCCCGGCATCCACCATGGGCAGTGCTCCCCATCGCGGTGCTGCTGCGGCGCTGACTAGGTTTCTGGTAGCGGCTTGCAGACGCCAGAGGAGAACGCCATGACAGACGCGGTGTGGGTCAACTATTCGGTACTGCAGCGCACGAGCAACCGGCTCGGGCGCATCATCGGCGAGCTCGAGGAGGCCGGCGGTCACGCCGATGCCCTGCGTGACGCGATCGGCAAGCCCTTCGATCGCACCAGCCTGCGCGAGAAGGTCGGCGACTTCGAAGGCCGGTGGAACGACCGCCGCGGTGACCTCATCCGCGACATCACCAAGATCCACGAACACGTCGTGGGCGTGCTCGAGGGCTTCAGCGACTGGGACTCCGAGACCGCCGCGCAGATGGACGTCGACGCTTCCGGCGTCAGCGACGCGACCCGGCCGACACCGGCCTGAGCACGGAGACGACACACATGAGGATGGAACAATCGCCGCGCGGCCGTGAGATCGAGACGCTCGAGGGCGACGCCGCCGAGATCAAGAGCAATGGTCGACGCATCCGGTCGATCGGCAGCCAGATGAAGGGCAGCGCGGACGTCCTCGAAGGTCTCGTCACCGGCGAGGACGGTCAGAAGGGCAAGGCCATCGACAAGATCCGCGAGATCGTCGGTGACACCTACGTCGAACTGCGCCGGGCCGGCAACATGTACGAGCCGACCGGGCCGGTTCTCATCGCCTACGGCGCCGCGGTGGCCGACCTGCAGCCGCGCATCCGCGTGGCCGTCGACAACTGTCGTGAATCGTGGTCGGCGTACGACGCGGCCCCGGGATGGCGGGAGGGACGGCCGTTCCCCTGGATGCCGACCGACCCTGAGCAGGCTGCAGAAGCCACCGAGACCGACGAAGCCAAGCAAGCCCTCTACGAGGCGTGGCAGTCCGACGCCCGCAACTTCGACAGCCTCTACGACGATTGGTCGACGGCATTCAGCACCGCCGAACGCGGCATCGGCGAAGTGCTCGACGGTGCGATCGAAGACAGCTTCTGGGACAACGTCGACGGCGTCGTCTCGGTCGTGCTCGAGGTGCTCAGCGTCGTCGGTCTCATCGTGGCGATCGCCGGCATCATCATCGGCGGCCCGATCTTCGCGCTCATCGGCGCCGTCATCGGCGTCGTGACGCTGCTGCTGACCGCCTACCAGGTGCTGCGCGACGACGCCGGCATGGACAAGCTCATCATCGCGTTGATAGGCGTGATCCCTATCGGCAAACTCGGCAAGCTGTTCCAGGGCAAGGCTGGTCTGCTCGACTTCGGCGCCGAGATGGTCACCGCCTTCCGGCCGAGTGCGTGGTCGGCCGCGGCGGGGCAGCTGCGCAGCATCACGCTGGTCTCCAGGCTCGCAGGCGGGGGGCTCGGCGGCTTCACGCAGGGGCTGCGCGGGCTGTGGACGATGAACAACCCGAACGGGATCGGCGACATCATGACCCGCTTCATGTTCGGCAAGAACACCACGGGGCTGAGCGATCTCGCCGACAGCGTCGGCGGCGCGGCGCGCGGATGGTGCCCGTCCACGACGCTGTCGGCGGCGTGGGAAGGCATGTACACGATGGCGTCGGGCGCCTGGGGCATCGGCGACAAGATCGCCGGCTGGACCGGCAACGCCGACCGCAAGCCCAGCGCCCTGTTCCCGTGGGTGGGGGCGTTCCTGTGACCGACGCCACGACCGTGCGGGCATCGGGCCCGACCGATGAGGCCGCCCGGCCGACCGGTCAACCGACCGCAGAGCCCGCCGCCGCGACCGGCCCGCCCGAGGGATGGGGTGCGGGTATGTGGCGACTGTCGGGCCACAGCGAGGTGCCGGGATGGCTGCTGCTGCCGGCCCAGGTCGACGATACCGACGCCTGGGTCGCAGCCGGCGTGGCCGAGATCGAATCCGCCTGGCAGGAGCACTGGCGGCCCGAGCAGGCCCCCGTCGTGGCCGCTCTGCTGCGCAACGGACTGATCGCCCGCCCCGACGAGGCTGCCCTCGCCTTTCAGCTGTGGCCGGTCCCGGCGCCGCTGGTCGCCCACGTGCACGCATCGTTCGGCGCGCGTCCGGCCGGCCTCGTACTCGGGCCCGACGACGGTGTGCTATACGACGCGGCCGGACTGGGACAAGGGATCCAGCTCCCGCTGCGCGTGCACGACGACGCCGCCGGCGTCGACCTCATCGGAGTGCAGCTGGTCTTCCTCTCGGCCGACGCCGCCGTCCAGGTGACCTTCGAACCCACCGTCCCCGAACTGTTCGGCATGCTCGTCGGACAGTTCCACGCCGTCGTGCAGTCGCTGGAGCTGGTCGGTCCCGACGGGCAGCCGGTGCTCGCGCACGCGCCGCAGGGATTCCCCGACGCCGCCGCCGACGCGACGTGGCCTGGTAGCCTGCCCGCAGTATGAGCTTCCCCTACGCGTCCGCCGACCAATGGGCACAGGACCATTCCCTCGCCGCCGAGGTCCGTCTCGCCCGGCTCGAGGCGATCGCGTTCCACCGGCATCCCGACATCTACGCCCACTTCGGCAGTGACGGCGCCGCGATGGCCGCCTACGCGTCGCGCCCGCGACGATCGGCCGTGCGCCGCGCCGGCACAGCGGTGGCAGTGGTGCTGATCGTCCTCGGCGTCATCGCCCCGGTGGCCGCGATGGCCACCCTCGCCGGCGACCGCTTCGACTTCTGGCGCATCGACGCCGAACGGGCCGTGCCCATCGCCGGCGTGCTGTTCGCGGTCGCGGCCCTCACCCAGCTGACGGTCTTCGTGGTGTGGCTGGTGCGCGGCGCCCGTTTCGACGGGATGGTCTTCGGTGTGGCGCTCGTCGCCGCGGTCGCCGCCGGGCTCGGTGCGTTCTCGATGCCGAACGTGTCCGAGATCGACGGGTACACCGGGTGGGAGGCCTGGTACCCGACCGTTCTCGCCTGTCTCGTGATCGCCGGCGTATCGGCCCTGGCCATGCTGATCCGGTTCCGTGTGCGCGCGCCCGAGTCCGTGCCGGCAGAGCCCGAGACGCCCTCGCCGACAGCGGCTGTGGCAACCATCCGCGCGAAGGTCGCGGCGCTGCCGTATGACGAACGACAGGCGATCTCGGCCGACCGCGAGGCGGCTCTGCAGACCCTGCGCGAGCGCGACCTCATCGATGCCGATCTGCTCGAGCGGGCCCGCGTCCGCGACCTGGGCACCCTGTTCGTGCTGGACGGCGAGTCTCGCCTGAGCAACTGACGAGAGGACGACCGTGACCGACGTGACCCTGGGCGCCGACGATCTGAACCCCCGGCCCGAGCGGCTGTCGCTGCGCGAGCAGCTGGGCGGTGCCCCCGATCCGGTCTTCGAGATCTCGCTGCCGACCGGCTGGGTGCGGCGTGAGGCGACCCAGACGCAGCACGAGCAGCTGCAGTCCTCGCTGCGCGACCGGCTCATGCAAGCACACCGTCCCGACCTGCTGGCCCGGCTGCGTCCGCTTGTGGACGATGCGTTCGCGAAGATGGCCGAAGAGTCGGTCATCGCCTTCTTCACCCCCGGCACCGGTGACGATGAGGCACTCGGACTGCCGGCATCGTTGATCGCGTCGCTGCGGCAGGCGCCCGTACCCGGCGAGAACCTCGACCCGCTCATCCGGTCGCTCATCCGCGAAGCCGGTGCGACACCCCTGCTGGGCGACCAGCGCGTCTTGCGATTCGAGCGCGAGGCGCGTCAGAAGGTGGACGACGGCGAGTTCCTGCAGACGACCGTCGTCTACCTGACGCCGGTGCCCGGGTCGGATCGTCGCCGTGCCCTGCAGCTGACCGCCACCATCGCCCGCCCCGTCGACGCCCCCGCCGACGACCGGCCGTTCGTGCTCATGAAGGCACTGTTCGACCTGTGCGCATCGACGGTCACGTGGAAGCCGGCGGTTCGGGCCGCCGGCGCCTGATCAGCCGCGCCCGTACTGCTCGAGCCAACGCAGCCACACCTCACTGAGCGTGGGGTATGCGGGCACGGCGTGCCACAGCCGGTCGATCGGCACCTCGCCGACCACAGCGATCGTCGCCGCATGCAGCATCTCTGCGACGTCGGCCCCGACGAAGGTCGCGCCCACCAGCACCCTGCGGCCCGTGTCGACGACCGCGCGCGCCCGCCCCCGGTAGTCCGCCGCACGCGTCGTCGCGCCGGCCAGGCTCGCCAGGTCGACGTCGAGCACGCGGGTGGGGATGCCACGGTCCGCCGCCGCGGCGGCCGACAGGCCGACCGAGGCGACCTCGGGGTCGGTGAACACGACCTGGGGCACCGCATCGTGATCGGCGGTGGCGACGTGCGTGGCCCACGCACCGGCATCCACTCGCCCGCTGCGGGCACGAGCGGCGATGACATCACCCGCCGCCCGTGCCTGATACTTGCCCTGGTGCGTCAGCAGGGCCCGGTGATTCACGTCGCCGACGGCGTAGAGCCCCTCGACCCCCTCGACCTGCATTGTGTCGTCGACCCTGAGCCATTCGCCGGGCGGGAGACCCACCGACGCGAGTCCGAGATCGCCGGTGCGGGGCACCCGCCCGGTCGCGACCAGCACCTGCGCCGCCGTCATCGTCGTCCCGTCGCTCAGCGACAGCATCGCGTCGCCGCCGTCGTCGTCACGTCGTGCGGCCGAGACCTCGACCCCCCGGCGGATCTGCACGCCCGCAGCCTCCAGTCCCGCCGCGACCGCCTCGCCCGCGAACGGTTCGAACCCGCTCAGCAGCCTGCTGCGCACCAGCAGCGTGACCTTCGTGCCGAAGGATGCGAACGCGGTCGCCATCTCGACCGCCACCACGCCCCCGCCGATGACGGCCAGCGACGGCGGCACCTCGGTCACGCTCGTGGCGTCGCGGCTGGACCACGGCGCGATGTCGCGCAGCCCGGGGATGTCGGGCAGCCGTGCCGCCGACCCGGTGCACACCGCCACCGCGTGTCGCGCGGTGAGCACCACGTCGGTGCCGTCCGCGCCGGCCACCCGTACGCGGCGCGGCCCCTCCAGGCGCCCGTGCCCGCGCACGAGGTCGATGCCCGCGCCGTCGAGCCACGCGACCTGTCCGTCGTCCTGCCAGTCGCTCACGATCTCATCGCGACGGCGCAGGACCGCCGCGACGTCGAGGTCGCCGGTCACCGCTTCGCGCGCGCCCGGCACGCTGCGCGCCGCGTGGCGGACAGCGCCGGCACGCAGCAGCGCCTTCGAGGGCATGCATGCCCAGTAGGAGCAGTCACCGCCGACGAGCTCGGATTCGACGATCACCGCTGTCAGGCCGCCCTGCACAGCACGGTCGGCCACGTTCTCGCCGACGGGTCCCGCTCCGATCACGATGAGGTCGTACGCACGCTCGTCCATGCCGTGACGCTATCGCCGCCGGCGAGGTGAGCGGTACCGGCGCCCCACGGTGATGTCCGATTTCCGCGAGCCGCCACGTCGCGGGCGTGCGAGAGTGGACGCATGAGCCTGACGATGACCTTCGACGAGCGGTACCGCGCCATCGACGCGCGCGACGCTCGCTTCGACGGCCAGTTCGTCACTGCGGTGCGTTCGACCGGCATCTACTGCCGCCCGTCATGCCCCGCGCGCACGCCCAAACCCTCGAACGTCACCTTTTATCCGACATCGGCGGCCGCCCACGAGGCGGGGTACCGCGCCTGCAAACGCTGCCTGCCCGAAGCCGCGCCGGGGTCGCCGGAGTGGAATCTGCGCGGTGACACGGCGGGGCGCGCCATGCGCCTCATCGCCGACGGCGTCGTCGAGCGCGAGGGTGTGCCCGGCCTCGCGAACCGGCTGGGCTACTCGTCGCGCCACCTCACCCGGCTGCTGATGGCCGAGCTCGGCGCCGGCCCCCTCGCGCTGGCGCGGGCGCACCGCGCCCACACCGCACGCATGCTGCTGGTGGGCACCGACCTGCCGATCGCCGACGTGGCCTTCTCGGCCGGGTTCGCCAGCGTGCGCCAGTTCAACGACACGATTCGCGAGGTGTTCGCCATGGCGCCCGGTGACCTGCGCGCGCGCCGGCGCGGACCGAGCCCGCACGCCACCACGCCCGGCGCGATCGACCTGGTGCTGCCC
>JAEXHA010000157.1 GCA_023450335.1 Actinomycetes bacterium
CGATGGCCGACCAGAGTCTCGAGGACATCGCCGCCGAGCTCTACGCGCTGAGACCGGGGGAGTTCACCTCGGCCCGCAACGCCCGCGCGAAGACCACCGGCGACCGGGCTCTCGCAACGCGGATCAAGGAGCTTCGTAAGCCGCTGACGGCGGCATGGGTGGTGAACCTGTTCGCGCGCGAACACCCCGACCAGCTCGGTCAGGCGCTGGAACTGGCTGCCGAGCTGCGCGAGGCCCAGGCCGACCTGGACGCGAAGACGCTCACGGCACTGGGCCGGGAGCGCCGCGCACTCGTGCGGTCGCTGGCCGCGCGTGCCGCGGGCGTGGCCGCCGACCGGGGGGAGAAGGTCACTCCGGCCACCACGGAGGCGGTGGTGGAGACGCTGAACGCGGCGATGTTCGATGCCCGCGCGGCCGCTGCCGTGGCATCCGGTCGTCTCGTTCGGCCGCTCGAGGCGGGCGCCCAGGAGGTCGACCTCGCGGGTGCGATCGCCGGTGCCCTCGACCTCGTGGCCACCGAGCCGGTCCCGCCCACCGATGAGGTCGCCGCCCGACGGCAGCGAAAACAGGCCGAACGCGCGCTGCGCGCCGCCGAGACGCAGGTGCGCGAGGCGACGCGCACGCGAGACGACCTCGAGCGTCGGCGCCGGCGCGCCGCCGATCGGGCCGACGAGCTCGCGGCGCGACAGCAGAAGCTGCGGCAGGAGCTCGACCGGGTCGAACGCGACATCCTTCAGGCGCAGGACGACCTGGCCGGAATCGGCGCCGAGCGTGCCGCAGCCGACGAGCGGGTGGCCGAGGCCGAGCGTGCCGAGGTCGAAGCCCGTGGGCGACTCGACGGCTGAGGCTCACTCCTCTTCTGCGGGCTCCTCCGTGGGGTCGCCCGGCCGGACGACGGCGTCGTCGCGCACGTCGATTCGGGTCACACCCTCCCGACGCGTCACGTCGATGCGCGGCGCGGCATCCTCCTCGGTGGCATTCGGCGCCGCGAGCAGCTGATCGCGGCGCTTCTCGTCGTCACTCATCTCGCGGACCATGAACAGGCTCCTCCCCGCCGGTGACGACGACCGCCGCGACCGCTCGCCGGCCCGGGGTCAACGCTCGACGTCTCCCCGCCACGCTCCGGTCTCATGACCGCGGGACTCGATGAACTCCTTGAAACGGTCGAGATCGCGCTTGACCGAGCGGTCATCGACGCCGAGCGCGGCTCCGGCGGCCTCGACAAAGCCCTGCGGCTCCCAGTCCAGCTGCACCGACACCCGTGACGACGCGTCGGTGAGCTTGTGGAAGGTGACCACGCCCGCATGATCGACCTCGCCGCTCGTACTGCGCCAAGCGACGCGCTCATCGGGGTGCTGCTCGGTGATGGCGGCATCGAATTCGCGCGTGGCGCCGCCGATGGTGACCTTCCAGTGCGTGGTGGCGTCATCGATCTGCGTGACGCTGTCCACGAAGCTCAGGAACAGCGGAAACGACTCGAACTGCGTCCACTGGTTGTACGCCGTCGTCACCGGGACGTCGACGTCGATGGTTTCGATGATGCGTGCCACGGGGGCTCCTCTCGTCGTGCGGCGCAGAGCGCCACTGCGGGTACGAGAGGTCATCGTGCCTGCCGGACCGGCGGGCAGGCGAGGGCCTTGTCAGATCGGATGACACCCTGTATCACCGGGTGACAGCCTGCACCACCGCGTGTCGACGTGATCAGCGGGTGTCAGGCCTCGTCGCCGGCCGATACCGAGACCGTCTGCGGCGCGTTGTTGTCGGGCGCTTCGTCGTCGCTCTCCATGTGCTGTGCGACCAGTTGGATGCCACCGGTCGAACTCGCGGAGTTGGCCAGCTCCTCGATCCACTCCCGGCTGAGCTTGGCCGGCTCGGGATCCTCGAACACGAACCGCAGCGGGATCGACGGGTGCAGCCAGATCGTGCTGCGGCCCTGCGGCTGGTCGTCGGGGTGCTGCCACGACACGGTGAAACTCTCGCCGCGCCGCAGCTTGGTGGCGATGACCACCTTCAGGTGCGCGAGCGCACGATCCTCGATGTGGATCGGCGTCGCGGACCCGCCGTAGTAGATCGTGCCCATGGGGTCACCCTAACGCGTTTGTGCACTGATTTCGTGTGCCAGGATAGGCCTGACATGGGCAGATTCATCTATCACAACGGTTCGAAGGTCGACTTCGAGGACCGTCTCCTCGCACACCTTCAGGTCGTGATCGCGAACAAGCTGCGCCGGGGTGAGAGCTTCCTGTTCACGTGGCGCGACGACGCCAGCGTCGGCGAGGGGCGCACATCGATCTGGCTCAATCCCAGCGCCACGATCGGCTTCAAGTTCCACGGCAGCCGCCAGCCGGCGCTCAACCGCGCCTGGGTCGAGGCACTCGCGGTCACCGCGAACTCGCCCGGCGGTCTGTATGTCGTGCCCGAACCGCCCGAAGACGTCGCCCCGCCCGCTGACGACGTCGGCTGAAGCCGGGGCACGTTCCCGCGACCGGCGACTGGCGTGATCCCGCGGTCGCCGACCTACGCGATCTCGCCGCCGGCAACCGTCTCGGCCAGCGCGTGCACGCGCGGCAGATGGTGACTGCCATAGAAGTCCGCCGACGTCAGACGCATGGCATCCGCAGCCGCAGGCGACTCGTGCCCGAGAACCGCCACAACGGCGAGCGCGTGCATCCAGCCGCCGGCCAGGGTACCCAGCAGCATGAGATACGGCACGCTCACCGCGTACGCGTCGCGCGGCGAGTCGGCGAAGCCCAGCAGGTCGGCCGTGGCCCGTCGCGCCGACACCACCGCGCGCTCGAGCCGTTCGGCCGTGCGCGTCGCGACGGCGCTGTCGAGACCGCGCAACTGTGCGACGGTCGCGTCGATCTGCGCCAACAGTGTCTCGACGGTCGCCCCGCCGTTGCGCAGCACCTTTCGACCGATCAGGTCGTTCGACTGGATCGCCGTCGTGCCCTCGTAGATGGTCGTGATGCGGGCATCACGATAGTGCTGGGCGACGCCGGTCTCCTCGATGAACCCCATGCCGCCGTGCACCTGGATCGCGTCGCTGGTCACCTGTAGGGCGTCCTCGGTGGTCCACCCCTTGAGGATCGGCACGAAGAACTCAGCCAGCGCCGCGTCGCCACCGGCATCCACCCGATCGAGCAGGTCGGCCACATGCACGCCGAGCGCGCGCATCGCGAAGATCTTGCTCGACATCGACAGCAGCAGGCGCCGCACGTCGGGGTGCTCGGCGATCGGAGTGCCTTCGGGGCGGCCCGCCACCGGGCCCTGCAGTCGCTCGGCGGCGTAGGTCGCCGCCTGCTGGTAGGCGCGGTCGGAGATGCCGGTCGCCTGGAAGCCCATACCGGCGCGTGCCGAGTTCATCATGACGAACATGCCGGCGAGGCCGCCGTGCAGGTCGCCCACGAGGTACCCGGTCGCGTCTTCATACGACAGGACGCAGGTGGGGCTGCCATGGATGCCCAGTTTGTGCTCGACGGCGACGGTCGTGATCGCATTGCGCTCGCCGAGGCTGCCGTCGGCGTTGACGAGCGTCTTCGGCGCGACGAACAGCGACAGACCGCGGGCGCCCGCGGGTGCGTCGGGCGTACGGGCCAGGACGAGGTGCACGATGTTCTCGGCGACGTCGTGGTCACCCCACGTGATGAAGATCTTCTGCCCGCGCAGCGCCCAGGTGCCGTCGGCGCGGGGCGTGGCCATAGTGCGGATCGCGCCCAGGTCGGTGCCGGCGGCCGGCTCGGTCAGGTTCATGGTGCCGGTCCACTCGCCGGAGACGAGTTTGGTGAGGTAGGTCTCACGCAGGTCATCGGATGCCGCGGCGTCCAGCGCATGGATCTGCCCGGCCGTGAGCAGCCAGCACAGCGCGAACGCTGCGTTCGAGCCGTTCCAGATGTCGCCCAGCCCTGCCCGCACAGCGCCGGGGAGTCCGTCGCCGCCGGCGGACACCGGGGCCTCGGCGGTGATCCAGCCCGCCTCGACGAACGCACGGTACGCCTCGGCGAAGCCGGCCGGCAGGCGCACCTGGCCGTCGACCAGCTGCGCGCCCTCGCGGTCACCCACGGTCTCGAGCGGTGCGAGCACAGCGGCAGCGAACTCACCGGCGCCGGCGATGATCTCGGTGGCGTCTGCCGCGGTGAGCTCTCCGCCGGTCGCGCGCGCGACGAGATCGAGGCCGAACGCCTCGCCGAACAAGAAGGCGTAGTCGTCGACGGGGGGCTGGTACGGGGCGGCGGCCATCAGGACTCCTTTGGTGGTACTGAGGATCATTGTACGTGACACTCAGTTCCGGTCGCCGCTCAGTGCCGTGTCGTTACGCTGTGCTCCGGAGCACGTCCTGCACGGCTGCCCGGACGAGTCGGAGCGCCTCCGGCTCCCGCATGATGGATCCGTGATCCACGCCGTCGACGTTCCTGGACTCGAGTGACGCCACTTCCGCAGTCCACGCGTCGACTTCCCGCTGGGAGTAAAGTCCTTCCTCGCGTGGGGGCAGGCCCTGCGCGGCGCGCAGCAGAATCGCGGGTCGGTTCAGCGCGCGCAATGCGACGGCTGAGCCATCGCCCGCGATGTGTGCGGCATCGGCAGCGATCGCGTCGTAGGTCCCGGCGATGCGGTATCCACCATCGGCCGGGACGAGGTCGTACTGTGCGATCCGCTCCATGGTCGGCGTGAACGCGTGGCCCGCGGGCAGCGCAGCGGTGAGGGCGGCGATGTAGTCGGCGACGGTGGGGAACGTGGCCTGCAAGCGTTCGCGGGCGGCCGCCAGCACGATCCGAGTGAGTTCGTCACCCCCCGCGTTCGCTTCGACGGCGGGAAGCCCTCCGTCGACGAGTACCACCCCGCGCACTCGATCCGGGTGGCGAACCGCCGCCAGCACCGCGACGAAGCCCCCCATCGAATGTCCGAGGAGAACCCCTGCCTCCAGTTGCTCGGCGTCGAGGAGGGCGATGACGTCGTCGACATGCGCCGCCATTCCCCACGGGCCGCTAATGCGGGAACTTCCCGCTCGACCGCGAAGGTCGGGCGCTAGCAGCCGCATTCCCTCGTCGAGAGATTCGCCGAGATATGTCCAGTCCCGATGACTGCCCGTTACGCCGTGCAGGCCGATGATCGTCTCCGCACTGTCGATGGCTCCCCAAGATCCGACGGCGAGAGTGCCGCCTCGCACCGTGACATCGCCGAGCGTGTACGTGGTTGATCGGCTCATTCCATGACCCCTTCGTCGGAAGGAAATATAACATCTAACTTTCTTCCTTGACAGGTTTCGCCGAGGTCCTAGAGTTAGTTAGACATCAATCTACCTAGACAGGCGGCAGACGATGACGTCCACCCACCAAGACTTCACTCCCCCTCCCGCGCCGGGACTCGAATACGCACTGACCGTTGCACTCGAGCTGGACCATGAACTCGGCGCCGTGCGCACGCGACAGATGTCCAGCGGTCTGGCCTACGGCTTCATCGGGGTTCGCGGAGGTTGGTTCCAGGGGCCCCGCATCCGGGGGCGTGCGATCGCCGGCGGCGGTGACTGGCCGACGATCCGCGGCGACAACGTGGCGCACTTCGACGCCAGCTACATCCTCGTGGCCGATGACGGCACGAACATCCGCCTCCACAACCGCGGACTGCGGGTCGATCCCGATCTGCATGTGGACGGCGAACCGTTCGTCCCCGGCGTCGCGCGGAAGTTCAGCGAGCCCGAGGGCATCTACTTCCGCACGACCCCGCTGTTCGATGTCGAGGCGGGGCCGCACGATTGGCTGGCCAAGCGTGCCTTCGTCGGGCTCGGCGAACGGCGTGCCTCCGGCAACATGATCCACTATTACGCCGTGCAATGAGGCGCTGACTGCGGTTCGCCCGGGACACTGAGTGGCCCATTGTCTACGCAACCATGCAATACAACGAGGTAATGACATGACCTTTCGCAGTACCCGGGAGGACCCCCGGGCGATCGTCGAGTGCGTACGGCGGGTGTCGCCGTGCTGAACGTCGCGCTGCGCCGTCTGGCGATCTCCGTGCCGATGGTGGTGATCATCGCAACGCTCACGTTCCTGCTGATCAACCTGATCCCGGGTGATCCTGCGATCGCCATCCTCGGTCCGGAAGCGACGCCCGCAGAGTACGCGGCGGTGCGAGAGGCGCTAGGACTCAACCGTCCATTGCTCATCCAATACGGCGACTGGATGTTCAGTGCGATTCAGGGTGATCTGGGGACCTCGATCCGCACCGGCCGTCCCGTCGTGGCGATGATCGGCGAACGGATGGAGGTCACCGTCTCGATGGCTGTCATCGCGGTCATCGTCACCGCGGTCCTGGGCGTGCTGATCGGGCTCGTCGGCGCACTCAAGGGTGGATGGATCGGGCGCAGCTCACAGGTCATCGCCGTCCTCGGAACCTCGGTGCCGAACTTCTGGTTCGGCATTCTGTTGGTCCTCCTGTTCGCGGTCACGCTGGGGTGGCTGCCAGCCACCGGCTACAGCGGACTGAGTGCCGGGATCGGGCCGTGGGCTCAACATCTCATTCTTCCGGTCACTGCCATCGCCCTGGCCGGGGTGGCCGGAATCGCCCGTCAGACCCGGGCCTCGATGAACGAGGTGCTCGGCCGAGACTTCATCCGCACCCTTCTGGCGTCTGGAACCCCCTACCGCGAGATCGTGTTCAAGCACGCTCTGCGTAACGCGGCGATCCCCGTCGTGACGAGCCTGAGCTTCCAGTTCATCGGCCTGCTCAGCGGGGCGATCGTCATCGATCAGGTCTTCGCACTCCCGGGCTTGGGCTCGATCATGCTCGTCGCCATCAACGGGCGGGACATACCTGTCGTGCAGGGCGTGGTCATCCTCACGGCCATTCTCGTGATCGTCGTGAACCTGCTCGTCGATCTGCTCAACGCGTGGATCAACCCGAAGGTGAGAAGTTGATGACTCAGGCACCCATCCTCCCCACCACGAGGGTTGCGACCGTCAGTTCAGGACGTGTCCGCAAGTTCGCCTTCCTCCGGCAGATCTATCGGTCGCCGTTGGCGGCTGCGGGGGCCGTCTGGATCGCACTGCTTTCGATCGTGTGTGCCGCCGCCCCCGTGCTGCCGCTCCGGGACCCGCTCGTGCAGGATCTTTCGTCCGCGCTGCAGGGGCCATCCGCCGCGCACTTGCTCGGAACGGACGCGCTCGGCCGTGATGTGCTCTCGCGCATCATCTGGGGCGGGCAGGACGCCTTGCTCGGTTCGCTCGAAGCTGTGATCGTCGCAATCGTGCTCGGCGCGACGTTCGGTGTCGTCGCGGCGTATCGCGGAGGGTGGCTCAACGCCTTCGCCACACGAACAGCCGAGTTGATCTTCGCGCTGCCGGCCATGGTGGTGCTGCTCGCGCTGGCGGCGGTGCTGGGCACCAACATCGTGGCGTCGATGGCCGCGTTCGGAGTGCTGGTGTCTGCGTCCTACCTCCGGATGGCGCAGACCACAACCCTCGCCGTGCGCAACGAGCTCTATGTCGATGCGGCCAAAGTCGCCGGGCTCTCGACTCCTCGCGTCGTGTTCGGGCACGTGTTGCCCAACGTGATCGGTCCGATCATCGTCATGAGCAGCCTCACGTTCGGCGCCGCACTGCTAGTGCAGGCCAGCCTCGGCTTTCTCGGACTGGGCCCGCCGCCGCCCAACCCGACGTGGGGTGGGATGATCGCCGAGTCCTCGACGTATATCTACCGCCACCCCTGGTTGCTGGTGCCGACCGGTGTCGTTCTTGCGCTGACCATCCTTGCCGCGAACCTCATCGGCGACGCGCTTCGCGACGGCGATGGCAAGCGTCAGCGCTTCAGCCTCCTCAAGCGCGCTGCGCGCACGACAGGGACCTCGCCCGCCGCTCCCGCTGCCGTGGCCACCGAAGCCCTGCTCGAGGTCCGCGACCTGAGCGTCACTTTCGGCTCGGACACCTCGGGCTCGCGTGTCGTCGACGGCATCTCGTTCAGCATCGCGCCTGCAGAGATCGTCGCCGTGGTGGGAGAGTCCGGCTCGGGCAAGACGATGACCGCGCTGGGCATCATCGGCATCCTGCCGTTCCCGGGACACATCAGCGGCGGCACCATCGAGTTCGACGGTGTCGACCTGACGACCCTTTCCGATGCCCGATTGGCGTCGTACCGCGGCAAACGCATCGGCATGATCTCCCAGGAGCCCATGATGGCGTTGGATCCCTGCTTCACCGTCGCGTCGCAGCTGGTCGGGCCCATCCGCCGCCATCGCGGCGTGAGCGGATCCGCGGCGCGGACGATCGCGAAATCGCTGCTGGCCGAGGTGGGACTGCCGAACGTCGAGGTCGTGATGAAGAGCTATCCGCATCAGCTTTCCGGGGGGATGGCGCAGCGCGTGGCGATCGCCATCGCCCTCGCCGGCGAGCCCGAACTGCTCATCGCCGACGAGCCGACTACCGCACTGGATGTCACCGTGCAGGCGGGAATCCTCGACCTCCTCCGGTCCCTTCAGGCCAAGACCGGGATGGCGATCATGTTCGTCACCCACGACCTCGGTGTCGTCGCCGACATCGCGTCACGAGCTGTGGTCATGGAGAAGGGGCGAATCGTGGAGACGGCCAGCATCGAGGACCTGTTCGCCGCGCCGCAGCACGAGTACACGCGGGCGCTCATCCGCGCCACTCCGAGCCTCGTCGATCTGGGAGCACCGCATGGCTGATCTGCTGACCGTCCAAGACCTGACCGTAGAGTTCCCCGTCGCGGGCGCGCGGCGGAAGAAGCTGCGCGCCGTGGATCGTGTCTCCTTCTCCGTCGGGGCGGGAGAGACAGTGGCGCTGGTGGGCGAGTCCGGTTCCGGCAAATCAACGATCGGTCGGGCCATTCTGGGGCTGAACACGATCCGCGAAGGCCGCATCGTGTTCGACGGCCAGGACGTTACCCGCCGTTCGCCTCGGCTGCAGCGTGCGATCGCCCGTGACTTGCAGGCAGTTTTCCAAGATCCCTACAGTTCGCTCAACCCTGCCAAGACCATCGGCGACAACCTGTCGGAGCCCCTCCGTGCACAGGCGACGGTGAAATCGGCTGATGCCCGCGCCAAGTTGACGGGGCTGTTGCGGCAGGTGGGGATGCCCGAGGACTCTGCGGAGCGATATCCGGCCAACTTCTCGGGCGGTCAACGACAACGCATCGCGATTGCGCGGGCGCTCATGCTCGGGCCGAAGCTCGTCGTGTGCGATGAACCGACCAGTGCGCTGGATGTCTCCACACAGGCGGCGGTACTGCAGCTTCTTCGGGATCTGAAAGCCGAGTTCGGCATGTCCTATCTGTTCATCACCCACGATCTCGCCGTCGTTCGTCACTTCGCTGATCGCGTGCTCGTCCTCAAGAGAGGTCAGCTTGTCGAAGAGGGAACCGTAGACGATATCTGCGAACGTCCGCAGCACCCGTACACCCAGCAATTGATTGCGACTGCGCCCGTGCCCGACCCCGTGTTGCAGCGGCAGCGGCGGGAGGCGCGCTGGCGTGCGGCCGCGGAGGCCGTCGTATGAACCCACGGCCTAGATACTTCGATGTCTATGTTGCCGAGTAGGATGAGCCGCTATGACGGGTGATTCACGCGATCGCGGCTCTCACGACGCGGAGCGCTACGAGGAGATGACTCGTGCGGCTGCGCTCGGGTTCGACCCGGATGCCGACTTGGCTGCGATGGACTTCGGTCTAGCCATCGTTCGCGCCGGTAACCGGCTCCAGCAAGACCTCGAGCAGCAGGTCCACCGCCCGGCGGGAATGACGTGGGCGGCGTTCCGAGTCTTGTTCACCATAAAGTCGGTGGGCGAGATCTCGCCGATGCGGTTGGCCCATCTTTCGAACACTTCCGCAGCGAGTATCAGCAGCGTATTGAAGACCCTCGACGGCTATGGCCTGATCGCTCGCACTGCCGACGAGAACGATGGCCGCGCCGTCCTGCTCTCGCTTACGCCGGCCGGGGATGCTGCGGTTGCCGAGCTCTTTACGCGCAACAACAATCGAGTGGCGCAATGGGCCACGCGCTACACGGATGAGGAGCGCGCCGAGCTCGTCCGCCTCCTTGGCCGCGTGCTCCACGAGTCCAGTCCGCCCGCTCTGACGGCCGAAGAACGGCGCGAGCCGATCCGCGTTCGGAAGCGGGCCTCTCGCCGCGTAGCCGACACGCGGCAAAACTAATAAGACATTTGACTATCTGGCTCTCCTTGGCCAGGATGGGCTCATGCCCACCTCTCGCGAGGCGCTCATCGAGGAGCGTCGCACTCCCGATGGCGTCGCCCTCCTCGCACTGCGCAATGGCCGACTGAACACCCTCACCCGTCCACTGCGCACCGATCTGATCGAGGCGCTCGATCGCGCCGAGGCGGATGACAGGATCCACGCCGTCGTTCTGTACGGAGCGTCAGGGACTTTCTCTGCCGGAGCGGACCTCGCCGAGTTCGACTCCGGGGAGGGCCTGGCAGAGCCGTCATTGCACGCGACGATCTTGTCGTTCATCGACGAGATGACGAAGCCGGTGATCGCGTTGATCGAGGGCCTCGCGTTGGGTGGCGGGCTCGAGCTCGCCCTCGGATGCCATTACCGGTTGGCTACGCCGGACGCGCGTATCGGGCTGCCTGAGGTGACCTTCGGTTTCCTTCCGGGTGCCGGCGGGACACAGCGCCTGCCACGCGCCGTTGGCCTGGAACGCAGCCTGAGCATGATGCTCACCGGTGAGACGGCCGATGCCGCGTCGATCGGTGAAGGTGCGTTGATTGCCCGCGTGCTCGGCGCCGACCCGCTGGCAGAGGCGATCGCCTTCGCGATAGATGTGGTCGCGCAACCTCTGCCGCGCCTGCGCGACGTCGCGATCGACGGCAGTGCGCGTGACGCGCTTCTCGCCTTCGCCGCGCGCGCCGTCCGTGAATCCGGGCCGCACACGGCGGTGGTCGCGGCGGTCACCGCCGGCGCCGATGACATCGATCGGGGCTTCGAGGAAGAGCAGCGACTGTTCTCTGAGCTCGCCGAAGCCGAGAGCGCCTCAGCGCGACGACACCTCTTCCTCGCGCAGCGTGCAGCGCGTCGCCGCCCGAGCGATTCGACGCCTCGTCCTCCGATCGGACGGGTCGGGGTCGTCGGCGGAGGGACCATGGGGCGCGGGATCGCACTCGCGCACGCCATCGCAGGGCTGCAGGTGCACCTTGTCGAAGCGGGACCCGAGCAGGTTGCAGCCGCATCTGCCGCACTCGCGACCGAAGCAGCCCGGGCCGCACGATCGCGAGCGAACTCGGTGGCCGATCCCACGGAGATCCTGACCCGCATCTCCTGCTCCGCGCAATTGACGGATATCGCCGAGGTGGACCTGGTCATCGAGGCGGTTCCCGAGGACCTCGCGCTGAAGCTGGACATCTTCGCCCGGCTGGACCGCGTGGTGCGATCGGGAGCACTTCTGGCGACGAACACATCGTCGCTCGACGTTGACGCCATAGCCCGCAGCACGTCACGGCCCGCCGATGTTCTGGGGCTGCATTTCTTCTCGCCGGCGCACGTCATGAAGCTCCTCGAGGTCATCCGGGGCGAGGGCACGTCAGACGCCACCTTGGCGGCGGCACTCACGCACGCACAGAACATCGGCAAGGTCCCCGTGGTCTCGGGCGTCGGCCCCGGTTTCATCGGAAATCGTGTGCTCGAATCGTCCAGTAGGGAGATCGCCTTCATGCTGCTGGAAGGGGCCACGCCCATCCAGATCGACACCGCGCTGCAGCGCTGGGGGATGAGGATGGGCCCGTTCCGGGTGCTTGATCTGGTGGGCAACGACGTCCCGATGCTCACGCGGGTCGCGGCCGGCACCGCCGACAACGTGGAGTGGCGGGTCGCCCGTGAGCTCGTCGCCCGCGGATGGCTCGGCGACAAGACCGGTCGCGGTTGGTTCCGTCATGAGTCTGGGTCGCCGGTCCCGGACCACGAGGTCGAGGAACTCATCCGCGAGGTCGCCCGCGAGGCGAGTATCGCACCGCGTAGCCACACTGATCGCGAGATCGTCGAGCGTGCCGTGCTGGCAATGGTCAACGAAGGAGCGGCTGTTCTCGAAGAGGGCGTCGCTTCCCGAGCAGGAGATATCGATGTCGTCTTCACCCTGGGCTACGGCTTTCCCGTCGATCGAGGCGGACCCATGCATCTGGCAGACACCATGGGCCTGCCCAACGTGCTGCGCATCATGAACCGCTACGCCGCTCGACCCGGAGGTGACCGATGGCATCCCCGTCGCATCCTCGTGGAGAGCGCGCGCGCCGGCCGCTCCGTCGCGGAGTGGGTGTCCGCATGAGGCGTGCCGTCATCGTGGAGTCGGTGCGAACGGCTCAGACCCGTTCGTGGCGCGGCGGATTCAACCTGACCCACCCGGTGACCTTGGCGGGAGCCGTGGTGGAAGAGGTCGTGCGGCGCAGCGGCATCGCGCCCGATGAGATCGCGGACGTGATCATGGGCTGCGCCAACCCGGAGGGTGCGGCCGGGGGGAACCTCGGTCGCCTGAGTGCGCAGCGCGCAGGTCTGCCCGACCACGTCGCCGGTCAGACGATCACTCGCTTCTGCGCGTCGGGGCTTCAGGCGGTTGCATCGGCGGCTCAACGCATCATTGCGGACGAGTGTGATGCCGTCGTCGCGGGCGGGTGTGAGTCGATCACGGCGGTCCAGGATGCCATGAATCAGCATCAGGCGCGTGATGAGTGGCTGAGCCGCCAGCATCCTGACGTCTACCTGAGCATGCTGGCAACGGCAGAAGTGGTCGCACAGCGCTACGGCGTATCGCGGGAAGCGCAAGACGACTACGGGGTGCGCAGTCACCTGCGCGCCGCGGCGGCCCAGGCGGCCGGACTCTTCGCAGAAGAGATCATGCCCGTGCAGACGCAGATGGCCGTGCGCGACCGGTCCGGCGAAATCACCCGTGTCGATGTGACGGTCGACGCGGACGAGGGTGTGCGCGCCGGAGTGACACGCGAAGCCACCAGTGCGCTCACGCCCGTGGTTGCCGGCGGCTCGGTGACGGCGGGCAACGCCAGTGGCTTTGCCGACGGTGCTGCGGCGACTCTGGTGATGGACGAGGCCGCTGCGGCCCGTCACGGACTGTCGCCCCTCGGACGATTCGTCGGTTTCGCTGTCGCGGGGTGCCGCCCCGATGAGATGGGGGTCGGCCCGATCCACGCGGTGCCGAAGCTGCTGGCGCGAGCGGGACTCAGCGTGGGCGACATCGACCTGTGGGAGCTGAACGAGGCGTTCGCCTCGCAGGTGCTGTACTGCCGTGACGAACTGGGTATCCCCGACGAAACGCTCAACGTCAACGGCGGAGCGATCGCCATCGGTCATCCATACGGCAGTTCCGGGGCACGCCTCGTGGGGCATGCCCTGCGTGAAGGTCGACGCCGGGGCGCACGCCGCGTCGTCGTGACGATGTGCGTCGGAGGCGGCCAAGGTGCGGCCGCTCTCTTCGACGTCTTGTGAAACAGAAGCACGAAACGGGAGATGAACATGGACGCGACAGGTCGGCACAGTGAAGTGAGCCAGCCCGAGTTGGAGTACGCGATGACGGTGAGGCTCGAGCTCGGTGGGGCACATACGACCCCGACGATGGCCAGCGGTGTGCAATACGGACAGGTCAATGTGGTCTCGGGCGAGTTCGAGGGACCGCTGCTGCGGGGCAGGGCGTTGCCTGCCGGTGGGGATTCCCCGGTCGTGCGCCGCGACGGCATCGCCCTGCTGGATGCCCGCTACTTCCTCGAAGAGGAGGATGGGACGATCATCCGGATCCACAATCGTGGAGTGTTCCGCATGCCGCCCGAGGTGAGAGCGCAGATCGATCGTGGCGAAGAGGCGTCGCCTGAGGACTATTACATCCGGACCTCGCCCACCTTCGAGGTGCCGGCCGGTCCGCACGACTGGCTCACCCGGTACACCTTTGTGGGCGTCGGGCGCCGCAACGCGCGCGGCAATGAGATCGACTATTTCAAGGTGCTTTGATGGTCGCGCGGGAAATCGAGTCGGCTGCTGAGGTCAGCCCGCCGGATCGCTTCGCCCTCCGGGAGCTGCTCACGCAATGGAACCGCAACGTGGAGCGCGCGGATATGGATGGCCTGCGTGGACTGTCTGGCCCCGGGGTGTGCCTGTCCTTCGAAGGCCGACAGTTCGCCGGCACCGATGCACTGGATGATTTCGTCGCGACGTTCGGGTGCACGGCGGAAGTGACTCGGCGGATCCACATCAACCATCTCCAGGCGTGGCATGAGCCTCACGGTGTCCGGGCCCGATCATTCGCGATGGTCGTCGAGCTCGTGGCGGCCACTTCTCCCTTCGGTGTGGGGGCAGCGGCACCCGCGTGGCTGGGATACAGCGAGGATCGGTTCGGCGAGGTGGACGGACGCACCGTCGTACTCTCCCGTGACTTCCACCGCTGGGGCGGCGACGTCCTCAGCGGGTTCTCCGCTGCTCGGAGGGCGGCCGCATGAGCGCGGTGTCCGTGACCGATCACGCCGTCGTCCTCGAAGTCCTGGCCCGGGCGGCCTGGGCGTTGGACGAAGCGCGGGAGGCGGAATGGATCGCACAGTTCGCTGGAGATGCGGTCATCGAGCGACGAAGCCGGGATGGTTCGGTCACGCGCTGGCGGGCGGCCGATGACGGCCTGGCCGCGTATCTCCGAGACGAGGCCGACGCGGTCGCGATGCAGGACTTCCAGACCTGGACTTCGGACGTGGTCGTGGCAGCAGCGGGGGCCGATGCGGTGCACGTCACTTCGACTTCCTTGCGGATCGGGAGCGCGTCTGGAGGGCTGTCGAATGTGATCCTCGGCGATGCCCTCGTGCAAGACGTGCTGGTGCGTTCGGAAGAGGGATGGCGCATCCGGTCTCGGACGATCGCGGCGCTGGGGGCCGACCTCGACCCGCTCGAGCTCGTGCCGGCGTCCGCCGACGGGGGCGTGGCCGACCACGCCGATGCGGAGGCGCGTGCCGCGGATCGGATCGAGATCGAGGCGCTGTTCGCTGATTATGCGTGGGCACTGGATACCGCGGACATCGAGGGCGTGCTCACTCTCTTCTCTGACGATGCGGTGATGCAGGATCCGTTCGGCAGATTCACCGGCTCCGGCCCCGATGGAGTGAGGACCTTCTTCGAGGGCCTGTTCGCCCGGCGTGAGTTCGCCGGGCGCGTGCACTGGGTCAGCCAGATGGTGCTCACTCCGATCGCCGGCGGCTACCGCGTGGATTCCTACGCGCTCGTGCCGGCAGCCCTGCCCACGGGACCGGTGACCCTGCATCTGATGGCGTTCTACCGTGATGTCGTCGTGCGTGAACGTGGCCACTGGCGGTTCCGCGAGCGTCTGGTGGGTCCGCGCTGGAGTCGGGAGGGGGACGGTGATGCGGCAGCCGTCACCGCCACATCACGGTCCCATCCCAAGAAATAGTTAGACCTTGACATAGTTGGGCCCCATCACCTAATACTTAGACACCGAACTACTTGGGCACGGTCGGTTTCCCATCGACCGCAATTCGCGAACGCAGGAGATTCAATGAAGAACCGACCTCGGGTCATCGCGGCAACCGCTGCATTGGCCATGGCTTTCGTCCTCGGGGGATGTGGAGCAACAACAGACCCCGACGGGACCACCGGCTCACAGGAGCACGAAATCACCATCGCCCTCGAGAGGGCGCCTGCGGGTGGATTCGACACATCGAAGTGGAACTGGTCCACCTTCGCCCCACTGGCGCAGGCCTCGTATGAGGGATTCCTCCACGGGGACCCCGATGGAGGGTATGAGGCAGCGCTGGCCACCGAATGGGAGTGGGTGTCCGACACGGAGTTCCGGATGGTCCTCCGAGAAGGAGTCACCTTCAGCGACGGAGAGCCCTTCGATGCCGAGGCGGCCAAGGTGAACCTCGAGGTGCACCAGGCCAACCCGCAGTTGGCCACGTTGGAGAGCGTCGAGGTGGTCGACGATCTCGAGGTGCTCTTGCACTTCTCGCAGTTCCTCCCGGGTCTTGAGCGGATGATGTCCCAGCAGATGGGTCTGGTCATCAGCCCCGCCGCTCTCGCCGCCCCCGAGGTCCTGGTGGAAGGTCCTGTCGGGGCGGGCCCGTACATTCTGGATCAGGCCGCCTCCGTCTCAGAGAGCCGGTACGTGTTCGAGAAGAATGCCGACTACTGGAACGCCGACGAAGTCGCCTTCGACACCATGACATTCCGGGTCATCGACGATCCGCAGGCGGCCTTCAGCGCGCTGCAATCGGGCGAAGTCGACATGACGTGGGCGCGCTACCCGAACGTCGACGCGGCACGCTCCGCCGGCTTCGAAGTGTTCGAAGGCCCCGGCTCGGTCCTCATGGTGCAGTTCGTCGACATGGCCGGTTCGGAGATTCCGGCCCTTGCCGACGAGCGCGTACGCCAGGCACTGAACTACGCCATCGATCGGGAGGCGTTCGAGGCCGCCGTCAGCCCCGGCCGTGTCACCTCCCAGTGGGCCAATAGCGAAACCGAGGCCTACGACGAAAGCCTCGACGACTTCTACACCTACGACGTCGACAAGGCCAAGGCGCTGCTGAAGGAAGCCGGCTACGGCGACGGGTTCACGCTCCCGATCTCGACCACTCCGGTGAACCAGATCGCCCTCGAGGCGATCGCGGCGAACCTGAAAGCCATCGGCGTGACCGTCGAGCTCATCGTCAAGCCCATTGCGGAGTGGGTGCCGGCGGCGACGTCGGGTCAGTTCCCGGCCATCCTCGTCCCGCTTTCCAGCAACGGCTCCTACGTGGACTACGGCAACTTCGTCCGTCCTGACGGCGGCTCCAACACGCGGCAGTACGACGACCCTCAGGGCGTCGAGCTGTACACGAAGGCGTCGGCAATCCGTGACGACGCGGAGCGGGTTGCGGCGTGGCAGGAGATGTCGGCGTACTTCACCGAGAACGCATGGACGATCCCCATCCAGCAGACAACGACCTTCTTCTTCTACGACGCGGACGTCGTGTCCGGGGTCGAGCGTCCGTTCGGCAACCTGCTGCCGGCCATCTACTGGTTGCAGCCCGCAGGCTGAACATACTGATGATGCCGGTTCAGGGTGGGGCGATGGCTCCGTCCCTGAACCGGCATCCTCTGTGTCAGCCCTCGCCCTCTGAAGGAGCCACATGACCGCCCGCGCCATTCTTCACGACCTGCTCGACTCGCTCGCTGCCGGAGATCCGTCCGGCGTCCGCTGGGCAACCGATGTGCGCTGTACCGAGAACAATGTGCCGCTGCCTGTAGGCGACGGTGCGTGGCAGACCGTCGATGCGGTCGACCGGCTGGACATCTGGATCGTCGCCGAACGCGCGGCCTCCGTGAACGGCATCCTGCGGGAGGGAATGGACTGGAGTCCGTTCTGCGCGCGCATCGCCCTCGACAGTGCGCGCCGCGTGTCCGAGTACGAGTTGGTGGTGATCCGGGGCAAGGATGCCGCCGGTGCGTTCCACGACGCGGACCTCGGGCTCCGGCCCGAGTTCGGTCTTGAGGTGAACCCGGGAAGCCGCACTGCGGCCGCGGAGATGGTGCGCCTCGTCGACGGGTATTTCTCCACCCTGCAGCAGAACACGGGAACGCTGAAAACCCGGTTCCACGCCGATTGCCGGCGACGTGAGAACGGCGTATGGACGACGCAGAATTCCGATCCCAATGCGCCGCCGACGATGCGCATGGACTGCGCCGCCTCATTCGAATTGGGGTTCTTCCGTGGCAACGAGCGGGTGCGCGGTCGTCGGTACCCGATCGTGGACGAGGAGAACGGGCTCGTTCTCGCGGGTGCGTTCATCGATCACAGCGGGCGGCTGAAGGAGTACACGCTCACAGACGGTCGCACCATACCGGCAGGGTTCCAGCGGCCGCACACGTATGCCATGCTCGAGGCCTTCAAGATCGTCGGTGGCGAACTCGTCGCCATCGAGGCTGTGTTCCACCCGGTGCCCTACCGGATGATGGCGTCCTGGCCCACGGTTGACGGCGACGGGCGGTGACCTCCGCACATCGTCACGTCACCGGAACCGCGCCGTTCTCCGAGTCACTGCGCGGATGGGGTCCGAGGCGCCCGGCCGGCAGCACGGAAGCTGGCGATCCGCTCTCCGCCTGCGCCTGTGACGATCACGTCGACCAGGAGTGACGTTGCAGTCGTCTCCACCGCAACGGCTTCGGCCACGATGCGGTCCCCTTCGCGTGCGGGGCGGTGGAATCGGATGTCTGCATCGGTGGTGAGCGCACCGCGCATGCGCGTCGTCGCGGCGAAGGCGAATGCGGTGTCGGCGAGGAGGAAGATCCACCCACCGTGGGCGAGCCCGCCTCCGTTGGTCATCTCTGCACGGATGGTGAGCGCAAGGGTCACCGCACCGTCGGTGACGCAGATCAACTCCATGCCGGCGGCGGTGAAGGAGGCATCGGTGGCGATCAGCTCGTGAACGGCGGCGACAGCGGCATCGGTCATACGGAAATGCTCTCTTCGATGGCGACGAGATGCTCAAGCGCGGGTCCCGCCCAGCGGGCGTCGAGGTCGTGGAACAGGCGGTAGGCATTCGCACGCGGCCAGTTCGGCGGCAGCAGATGGTCGGGCAACTCCGGATCGAACAGGGGAAAATGTCGCCAGGCGGTCACCAGCTCGATCCAGTTCTTCCAGATGGCTTCGGGCGTCGACGGGGCGGCGTCGCCGAATCGAGCGAGAAACGTCGTGTAGCGAGCGCGCAGCGAGTCCATGTCCCACGCGCTCTGTGCGAGGCGCGAGGGCTCATCGACGCTTCGAGCCGCACGGAACACGTGCACGTCGGAGATGTCTTCCGCCCCGGCGAGGAGTTCCAGGGTGCTCGCCTCATTCTGGGTGTGCGGCGAGATCCAGACGCCGTTGCCGAGCGATCCGAACCCGAGCCAACCCAGCGCGGTGCGGAAATGATGCCGCACGGCACGGGCCTGTTCGGGGACTTTCAGCGTGACGATCAGCCACTCGCCGTTCCATTCGATAGGACGACCGAAGTCGGCAACACGCTCGGCAGCTTTGGCCAACCCGATCCGATGCTCTTCGGGAACGTGCAAGCGCGTGCGCCGTCCGACACGTTCTCTGGTCAGCCAGCCGGCAGACACCGCGCGAGACAGCGTCTGTCTGGCGGTGGCATCCCGCGCTCCCAGTTGGGCGAGACCGTGCACATACGTCTCCTGCCAGAGCGCGAGTCGATTCGGGGCGGCCACAGAGCCCAGCACGGTCAGCAGTAGGGTCTTGGTCCGACGTGTCGGTGCGAGGTCTCCGGTCGACTCGCTCATGAACTCACGCTACTCCGCACTCAGGGAACTCGATGCAATGACATACTACGAACATTTGACGATCGCACACCACATGTAATACCTTACGGGTAGTCGAAACCGAGGCGAAGGAGCCGTGGATGCGCGCACGACCCAGTGAGGTCCCGTCGGTGATCGGATGAGTCGCGAAATCGATCTCAGCGCCATCCAGGCGATCGACGTGCACGTTCACGTCGAGTCTTCGGTCACGAGCGCCCCGGATGCCCGACGTCATCCGACCCTGGGCTTTCCGCTGCCGACGGTGCGAGATCTGGCAGAGCTGTACCGGGGGCTCGGAATGGCCGCTGTCGTCTTCCCGGTGGACGCTCCGCATTCGCTCGGGAATCCGGTCAGCAATGAAGAGGTGGCAGACCTGGCGGCGGAGTCACCCGATGTGCTGATCCCGTTCGCGAGCATCGACCCCGTACGCCGCCCGCGTGGGCCGGAGACGGCGCGCGAGCTGGTCACCGCGCACGGGGTGCGCGGCTTCAAGTTCCATCCCGGAGTTCAGGGGTTCTTCGCCAACGATCACCTGGCGTATCCCCTGTATGCCGAGATCGAGCAACTGGGCGTGCCTGCCGTGTTTCACACCGGACAGATGGGCGGGGGTGCAGGGGCGCGATTGAAGCACTGTGACCCGATCCATCTGGATGATGTCGCCGTCGACTTCCCGGACTTGAAGATCGTCATCGCCCACCCGTCCTTCCCGTGGCAGGACGTCGCCCTGGCCATTGCCGGCATGCGGCCGAACGTGTACATCGACCTGTCCGGATGGTCGCCCCGGTACTTCCCGCCACAACTCATCCAGCAGTCCAATACCATCCTGAAAGACAAGGTCATGTTCGGTTCCGATTACCCCGTCATCAATCCGCAGCGATGGCTGGCCGACTTCGCCGAGGCCGGTTTCCGAGACGATGTGCGTCCCGGCATCCTCAAGGGCAACGCCGCACGCGTTCTGGGCCTGTCATGAGTGCGCCACAGACGGTCGTCCAACTGCTGGATCGACACGCGGCCGGCCGCGGCGAACACCCTTTCCTCCTCTTCGGCGGACACACGACCACATACGCACAGATGGCGCAGCGGACCATCCGCATCGCCAACGCCTTTGCGGATTTCGGCATGTCCCGCGGCGATCGCGTCGCCATCCTGAGCTCGAACCGGCCGGAGTTCCTCGAAGCATGGTTCGCGAGTGCCCGATTGGGCGCGATCGAGGTGCCGGTCAATGTCGCGCTGCGCGGGAGGTTCCTGTCGTATCTGCTCGCCGACGCGGGCGCTCGGTTCCTCGTCGTGGAGGAGGCGCTGCTCGATCAGATCAATGACGTCGTGGCCGACCTGCCGGATCTTGAGACGGTCTTCGTGATCGGCTCAGGGAACGTCGACGGGCGCAGGTCGGTGCCTTTCCGAGACCTCGCCGCTGTCGGCAGCGATGATCCGGTCGACACCGTCGTCGATGCGACCGCGACCGCGGTGATCGGCTACACCTCGGGCACCACCGGGCCGTCGAAGGGGGTCATGCTCAGCCACCGTGCCGCATGGTATGCGGGGTCGGATGGTGCCGCAGAGCGCGGCTTGACGGCTGAGGATGTCTTCTCCACCTCCCTTCCCCTGTTCCACCTGAACGCCCAGCACCTCGCGACAGTAGCCATCCTGTCTGTCGGTGCCACGCTCGCATTGGAGCCGAAATTCTCCGCGAGGGGGTTCTGGGAGAGCCTGGCGGCCGTGCGGGCCACGCACGTGAACGTGATCGGTGCCATGCTCGGCATCCTGCTGCGCCAGCCGCCGAGTGAGATCGAGTGGACGGACTATCCCCGGATGACATTCGCGGGACCACTCACCGAGGAACTCGTGCGCGAAGCCCGCCGCAGGTGGAACCTCGGATTCGTGACCGGGTACGGTGCGACGGAGTCCGGCATCGTCACCTATTCCGGGACGGTGGGGCTTCCGGACGGGTCGTGCGGAAAGCCCAGTCCACACTTCGAAGTCGCACTCGTGGACGATGCGGGCCAACCCGTTCCCGTCGGAACGGTCGGCGAGATCGTGACCCGACCGCGGCGCGCCGGTTCGATGATGTCCGAGTACTGGCGCATGCCGGAGAAGACCGTCGAAGCGTTCCGTGACCTGTGGTATCACTCCGGCGACCTGGGTCGCTTCGACGACGACGGGTTTCTCTTCTTCGTCGATCGCAAGAAGGACGCGATCCGACGCCGAGGCGAGAACATCTCCTCCTTCGAACTCGAGCAGGCGATCATGGACTATCCGGGCGTGGTCGAGGTGGCGGCCATCGGCGTTCCCTCGGACCTGAGCGAGGACGACGTCAAGGCGTGCATCCGTATCGGGCCCGATGCCGAGTTCGTCCCCACAGCATTCCTCGAGTGGGCGGGGGACCACCTGCCCCGTTACATGGTTCCGCGCTACGTAGAGGTGGTGGACGAGCTTCCCCGTACGCCCACCCAACGGATCGAGAAGTACCGTCTGCGTGAGACCGCACGGTCGGCGAAGACGTGGGATGCCGAACTTGGCGACTACCTCGGGGATGCAACATGAACGTCACCGACCGGCTCGGCGCTATCGGGCGCGAGCGCGGCGACCATGCCGCTGTCGCAGCGTGCGCCGAGGTCGCGACGGCCTTTTGTGAACTGCTGGACGCGGGTGACGCCGCCGCGGCCTTCCAGCTCCACGCCGCTGACCTCGACTTCTACCCGCCCGGAGCGCAGGCGGCGCTGTCGCGCGATGCGGCGCAGACCGCTGCGGAACGCATGCTCAGGGCATACCCGGGCCGGCGCACCCTCCACGTCATCGGCAATTTCCTGGGCCAAGCGGTCGCCGCCGACCGGGTCGATGCACAGTACGTGGTGACGGTCTACGAACTCACGCGCCCGGAGGGCGGGGGTGCCGTTGAGCGGGAAGTGCCGCACCTGTTCGCTCTGGCACACGAGCTCGCGGTGTTCCGCCGCGAACCGGACGGCGCGTGGCGATACGCATCACAGCGAATGATTCCCATCGCACCCCTGCGACCGTTCGGCGAGGAGACACCCTGATGGATTTCACCCGCACCCTCGAGGATCCTCTCGCGCATCCCGGTGCTGCGGCGCAGAACCGCACGGCGCTGGTGGTCGGCGGCGGCCTCAGCGGCGTTCACGGCGGCATCGGCTTCGCGACGGCCTGGACATTGGCCGGCGACGGTGCGCGAATAATCATCGCAGATCGCGACGCGGAGGCCGCCGAACGCGCACGCGCGCTGATTGCGGCTGAGGGAGCCGAGGTGGCCGTGGTGATCGGCGATGTCGTCGACGATGCCGCGTGCCGCCGGCTCGTCGCAGACGCCGCTGATGTGTTCGGCGGATTCGACGCGGTGGTCACCACGGTCGGTCGCGGCGACCTCGAGGGGATCCTCGAGGTGGACCGCACCGGATGGGACTCGATGCTCGCCGTGAACCTCACCTCGGCGTGGGAAATCATCCGGCATGCAGCGGACATTCTTCCCGAGGGGTCGAGCATCGTGACGACTTCGTCGGGAGCCGCCGGCTCCCGCGGCCCCGGAGCGCCCTACAACGTGGCCAAGGCTGCACTCGAGCAACTCACGATCGGCGCTGCGGCCACCCTTGCGCCGCGCGGCGTGCGCGTGAACGCCGTGCGCGTCGGCACGATCTGGTCATCGTTCGCGGCCCGCGCCTTCGATGAGGATCTGCGAATCGCGCGCGCCGCCCAGGTGGCCATGCGCACCGAGGGCAACGTCTGGGACATCGCGGCGGCCATCGCATTTCTGACCGGCGAGCGTGCTCGCTGGATCACGGGGCAGGTCCTCGCCGTCGACGGCGGTGGGCCGACCCCGGCGCCCATCGGGCACCGGGGCGGGGAGGAGAAGTGATGAGCACTCGAGTCGCGCTGGTCACCGGCTGCGGGAAGCCGGATGGGATGGGCCAGGCCATCGTCCGCAGGCTTGCCGGCGAGGGCTACCACGTTGTGGCTGCCGACGTCGCCCCGCAGGGCATCGCCAATGATGCCCAACGAACGGAGCGGTCGGCGGCAGGCTGGTCGGGTGTCGATTCGCTCGTGGAGCAGGTGACCGCGGCCGGCGGGCGCGCCCGTGCGGTGCTGGGCGACATCTCTGATGAGGATGATGCCCGCCGAATGGTGGCGACCGCCGTCGAGGAGTTCGGTCGCCTGGACGTGCTGGTCAACAACGCGGCCGCGCCGCAGGGAGATGATCGTGCCGACATCGAGGATGTGCCGGTGGCGACATTCGACCGCATCGTTCAGATCAATCTGCGGGGCACGTATCTGATGTGTCTGGCGGCCGTGCCGGTGATGCGTGCACAGCAGTACGGCCGCATCATCAATATCGCTTCGATGGCCGGAATCGAAGCGATGCCGCTGGCGACCGCGTACTCGGCATCCAAGGCGGGAGTCCTCGGCCTCACGCGGGCCCTGGCGATGGACGTCGGCGCGTGGGGCGTCACGGTCAATGCGGTCTGTCCCGGCCTGGTGTGGACCAGTCGCGGACGGTTCGGAGTTGCATCGCCGGATCAGGAGGCGGCGCAGCGCGCTCGCTTCGAGGAGGGAATCGTCTCGGGCCGCGTGGGTATCCCGGAGGACATCGCCGGAGCGGTGTCCTACTTGGCCTCGGAAGCGACCGGATATGTCACCGGGCAGGAGTTGCCGGTCAACGGCGGAGGCATCAGCGTCTTCCCCCGCCCGCGGCCCTGATTCCGGCGTGACCGGTGTTCGGTCACTCCGGTGGTGGGGATGAGTTCGGCTCCATGATCAAGGTGCCGCCCATGCGACTGTGCGCGAGTATCGCGCGCAGGGCCTGATGACGCGCCGTGCGTGGTGCGCCCAATGGTCGGGCCAAGCCGACGACGGTCGCTGGGACCGGGTCGCTGACCTCCAGTGCGCGCACCTCATGACCGTCATAGGTGATGGATGCAGCCGGGCGCTGGAACATGACCGCGTAGCCGAGGCCGTAGCCGACCAGACACCTCACCGCCTCGTAGTTGCTGGAGATGTGCGCGATTGTCGGTGTGAGGCCCAGCTGGTCGAAGATGCTGCGCGTGTTGCGTCGGGTCGGGGGCAGATCGAGGACGATCAGAGGTTCATCGCTCAACTCAGCCAGTGACACCGAACGGCGTTCCGCGAGCCGGTGGGAGCGGGGGACGAGCACGTGGGGGCGATATTCCAGCACGGGGTCGAATGCAAATGCGTGAGGGACGTCGACCGCGTAGAGAAGCGCCGTCTCCACCCGCCCCTGCAGCAGATGCTCTCCGAGAGCGCCGGTGTCGGCAGTGACCATTTCCAGCTGCACCTCGGGGTGCAGCTGCTGGAACTGATGGATGATCGGCGGCACGAAGAACGGCGTGAGCGTCGTGAAGCAGCCGACGGCGAATCGCCCGGACACGGAATGGGCCACCATCGCAGCATCGTCGGCCAGTGCCTCCGCCTGGGCGAGCACACCCTGGGCATGCACCAGCAGGCGGGAGCCCGCGGGCGTCAGCGTCACGCCCCGCCCGCGTTGGCGCACGAGGAGCTGTATCCCGAGATGCCGCTCCAGATCGTCGATGGCGAGGGTGAGCGCCGATGGCGTGACGCGGCACTGTTCCGAGGCCGCGGTGAGAGAACCTTCGCCCGCGACGGCCGCGAAGTACTCCAACTGACGCAAGCTGAACGCGGGGGCAGGCATATAAGGAATTATAATCAGCAAAGTTGATTACTCATGTTTTACATAACAGCTTCGCGTCACCAGACTGAAGTCGTGCTGGCAGTTTCGCCGGCGCGGCATAGTCAAGGAGGATCACATGCCGAAGAGTCTCGACGAGGCGATCGACGAAGCGGGAAGCCCCCAGCGCTTGCTCTGGGAGTCGCAGAGCGCCCCCGCCGTCGTGCCCCGGGTCGTCCCGGAGTTCACGAACTGGCGCGATGAGCAGCTCGCCTGGCGCCGAACGGCAGTTCTCTACGACCAGTCCCATCACATGGCTGACCTGAACGTGAAGGGCCCCGACGCCCTGAAGCTGATCCGCGACCTCGCGATCAACAGCGTCGAGCACTTCCCGGTGGATATGGCCAAGCAGTTCGTCGCGGTGAATGAGGACGGTTACGTCATCGGCGACAACATCCTCTTCCACCTCGACGACGATGAGTATCAGGCTGTCGGCATCCCGCCGTCGATCAACTGGATCCACTACCACGCGACAACGGGTGACTACGACGTGCAGGTGTGGCGTGACGACAACTCGCTCTACCGCAAGGGCGGCGATCCGGTGGTCTACCGGTATCAGGTGCAGGGCCCGGGAGCGATGGACGTCATCCGCGCGGCCACCGGGGCGGAACCGCCGAAGCTGAAGTTCTTCCACATGACGCGCTTCACCATCGGCGGCAAGGAAGTGCGAGCGCTGCGCCACGGCATGGCCGGCGAGCCGGGCTTCGAGCTGTGGGGTCCGTGGGAGGACAACGAAGCCGTGCACGCCGCACTCCTGGCGGCGGGCGCGGAGTTCGACCTCACGCAGGTGGGCGGTCGTGCGTACCACACCAATGCGCTCGAGTCGGGATGGCTCCCGCGGCCGCTCCCAGCGATCTACACCTCGGAGGCGCTGGCTGACTATCGTCGCTGGCTGTCTGCGGAGGCCTATGAAACCACCTCGCCACTGGGCGGATCGTTCTTCTCGGAGGACATCGCCGACTATTACCTCACGCCGTACGACCTCGACTACGGCCGGCTTGTCTCCTTCGACCACGACTTCATCGGCCGAGCGGCACTTGAGTCAATGGTCGCGGACGGCACGGCGGACAAGCATAAGAAGGTGACCCTCGTCTGGAACGGCGACGATACCGCCGAGGCGGCGGGGTCCAAGTACAAGCCGGGCGTCGGGGCGAAATACTTCAACGAGCCGATGGCGCTCTATGACACGTTCCACTACGACCGTGTGGAGATCGACGGTCGACGTGTGGGTGTGTCGACGTGGACCGGCTACTCCGCGAACGAGCGGGCCATCCTCTCCCTCGCGGTGATCGATGCGGAATACGCCGAGCCGGGCACGGAGGTGACGGTCGTGTGGGGGGAGGACACTCCTTCGTCCAAGGTTCAGGTGGAGGATCATGTCCAGGTGAGCATCCGGGCCACTGTCCAACCCGCGCCGCTGACGGTCAAAGCTCGAACTCTCTACCGCGCCGACTGACGACGGTTCGCGCTCGGCGGCCGCAACCCCTGATATTCAGGAGCTGCGGCCGCCGGTGTCAACGCCCGCGGCTCACCTGATCCGGCGGCGGTGCATCGTCATGGCAACGACGAAGGCGACGAGCAGGATGCCGACGCACCATGCGAGCGCGATCCAGATGTCGCCTGCCACCGGCGTTCCGGTCAGCAGGGCGCGGATGGTCTCGACGATCGGAGTGACCGGCTGATGCTCAGCGAACCAGGCGACCGGTGCGGGCATAGTGTCGGTCGGCGCGAACGCCGAGCTGACGAAGGGCAGGAAGATCAGGGGATAGGAGAACGCGCTCGCGCCGTCGACCGTCTTGGCGGCGAGCCCCGCGACCACCGCGAGCCACGTGAGCGCCAGGGTGAACAGAACCAGGATGCCGGCCACGCCCAGCCATGCGCCTACGCCCGCCGCCGAGCGGAAGCCCATGAGCAGTGCGACGCCGACGACGATCGCCAGCGAGACCAGATTCGCGGCGAGTGACGTGAGCACATGTGCCCACAGGGCGCTCGCCCGGGCGATCGGCATCGACTGGAACCTCTCGAAGATGCCGCCCTGCAGGTCCATGAACAGCCGATACGCCGTGTAGGCGATGCCGGAGGCGATCGTGATGAGGAGGATGCCGGGGAGCATGTAGTCGATGTACGACGACGCTCCGGTGTCGATCGCACCGCCGAACACGAAGACGAACAGCATCATGATCGCAACGGGAGTGACGGCGGTCGAAATGATGGTGTCGGGGCTGCGCAGGATGTGACGCAGTGACCGGCCGGTCAGCGTCCCGGTATCGGTGACGAAGTGCGCGATGCTCATGATGACTTCCGATTCGTGACGGCGAGGAAGATCTCCTCGAGGGTGGGCTGCTTCTCGACGTACTCCACCTGCGCCGGAGGAAGCAGCTGCTTCAGTTCGGCCAGAGTGCCATCCACGACGATCCGGCCCTCGTGGAGGATCGCGATGCGGTCGGCGAGCTGTTCGGCCTCGTCCAGGTACTGCGTTGTCAGCAGCACGGTGGTGCCACCGTCGGCCAGAGCACGCACGGCCTGCCACACCTCGATGCGGGCCTGCGGGTCGAGCCCCGTTGTCGGCTCGTCGAGGAAGACGATGGGTGGGGTGCCGACCAGACTCATGGCGATGTCGAGACGGCGTCGCATGCCGCCCGAGTACGTGCCCGCCATGCGCGCGCCGGCATCGGCCAGTGAGAACCGCGCCAGCAGCTCGTCTGCGGTCTCGGCCGGGCGGGGCAGGTGACGCAGGCGCGCCACGAGGATGAGGTTCTCGCGGCCGGTCAACGCCTCGTCGACGGCGGCGAACTGGCCCGTGAGGCTGATCGCCTCGCGCACGGCCGATGCCTCGGTGGCGACGTCGAAGCCTCCCACCGTCGCGACACCGGCATCCATCGTGGTGAGCGTCGACAGAATGCGCACGAGTGTCGTCTTGCCCGCCCCGTTCGACCCGAGCAGCGCGAAGATGCTGCCGCGAGCCACCTCGAGATCGACGCCGCGCAGCACGGACAGGTCTTTGAACGCTTTGGTCACGCCCGTCACGCGGATGGCGGTGGCAGCGGTCATACCGGCTCACCCCGTTCGGCGTCGTCGACCGCCTTGTTCAGCCGAGCGCGCTCTTTGTCGAGCCACTGCTTGCCGCTGTAGGCGCGGGCGAAGTTCTCGGCGAACTCGACGGGATCGTCGCCGACGATGGCGCGCACACCGGTGCCGTCGACGGCGGCGCGCTCCCACAGGTCGGCGAGGTCGCCCAGCATCGTGACCATGGTGTCGCCGTCGGTGATCAGGGCTGAGGCTATGAGATAGCGCTCGATCGCCTTCGCGACCGTGCGGTGCGGCTCGCCGAGGCCCTCGATGCGCGCCTTGTACTGGCGGTACTGCTTCTTCTGATCCAGTGACCCCGTCAGGGTCTCGATCCACTTCGCGACCATGTCAGTCGTCTCCCTGTTCGTCGTGGAGCTGTGCGATGCGATCGGCCAGGAAGCTCCACGTCTTCCAGAACTCTGCGAGCTGGCTGTGCCCTCGGGCATTGAGCGAGTAGACCTTGCGCGGCGGGCCCTTCTCCGAGGGGACCTTCTCGACGTCGACGAGGCCGCGTTGCTCGATGCGCACCAGCAGCGCGTACACGGTGCCCTCGACGATGTCGGCGAAGCCGTGGTCACGCAGCTGCGCGGTGATCTCGTATCCGTATGCGGGGCGCGCGGCGAGGATCGCGAGCACGATGCCTTCGAGGGTTCCCTTGAGCATCTCGGTGAGCTGACTGCCCATCGCCACTCCTCGCTACTCGGTGTTGCTGACTACCAGTAGACGGTAACACTAAGTACTGGTACTTGGCAACACTGAATAGTGGATGCCGGGACGTCGAGATGCGGGGCTCCAGTCGGGAGACGTGGGGATGAGAGAACTCTCATGAAACCCGCTCTGATCGGGGCTGCTTCGGGGCCTTTGGGTGGCTTCAATGTCGGTGGCCATCGGCAGAATCGTAGATATGAACCCCATTATGGAGCCGCTGGTGCTGCTGCAGTCGCAGTTGCATTCGCTGGTGCGTGAGGCGGCGACCGGGGGCGCGCTGCAGGGCATGGGCGAGCATGAGCTGGCCGGCATGCTGGGCGAGGTGGCTTCGGTGGGGCGGCTGGCTGAGGCGTTGCTGGTCGACACCGTCGGCGAGGTGATGCGCCGCTCCGAGACGGGGATCGTCGCCGAGCGCATGACCTCTCGCCTGGGCGCCCATGATGTGGGCGAGCTGGTGCAGCGGCTCACACGCGTCGGTGGCCCGGCCGCGTCGCGGCTGCAGAAGGCCGCGAAAGCGGTGCGCCCGGTCGTTTCCGACACGACCGGCGAGTTGCTCGACGGTGAGATGCCGGTGCTGCGCGAGGCGCTGATCGACGGGGTGGTCGGGGTCGACGGGGTCCTCGCGATCAGCACGCCGCTTCAGTCCACGGCGCCGCGGGTGGGTTCCGGCGCGCGCGGCGTTGCCGAACGCATCCTCGTGGCCGAAGCGCGCGGCGAGGGCCCGGACGGTTCGCCGCCACTGTGCGCTGACCTGCTGAAACTGCAGGCGACGACCTGGGCCTGCGTGCTGGACCAAGACGGCGCCGAACCCCGCGAACGCGCCGCGAAGCGCAAGCGTTCGCTGACGCTGGGCGCACCGACACCGCATGGCGTGCCGGTACGGGGGCTGCTGATGCACGAGGTCGCCGCGCAGCTGCAGCAGATCTTCGACGCACGGCTGTCGCCCCGCGTCGCATTCGACGACCCCGGCCGCGACGATCTCGCCGCCGGCGACGCCCCGATCCCGCTGCCCGATGATCGCACGCGGGCACAGAAACAACACGATGCGTTCGCGAACGCACTGTCGGTGGCTGCGTCCAGCCGGTTGCTGCCCACGATCGGGGGTGCCGCCCCGACCCTGATCGTCTCGGTCACCGCCGACGACCTCGAAGCGGGAACCGGGTACTCGCACGCACAAGGCTGCACCGAACCGCTCCCGATCGATCTCGCCCGCCACATCGCGTGCGCCGGGGTGATCCAGCGAGTGACCAACAGCCGCGACGGGCGCATCCTGCGCATCGGCACCGAAGACCGCGTCTTCAACCGGCACCAGCGACGCGCGATCGCTCTCCGCGACGGCGGCTGCATCATCCCCGGGTGCGGGGTCCCCGCCGGATGGTGCGAGATCCACCACGTCGTCGAGCACGCCAAGGGCGGCCCCACGCACACCGATAACGGCGTTCTGCTCTGCTGGTTTCATCATCGGTTCCTCGACAGCATCGGGTGGCAGATCCGCATGAACGCCGGCATCCCCGAAGTCCGCTCGCCCGGCTGGTACACCGACGACCACATCTGGCGACCCGCCACCACGTCGCCACTTCGGCTCCGAGCCACAGCGACCGCCAGCGTGCTCCAGACGTAGGTCGTGTGCCCGGGACCTTTCCCGCAGTCGCTCGCCCCGCCTCCTGCAGTCGCGCGCTCCTACTGCAGTCGCGCGCGTCCCTCCTCCCGCAGTCGCTCGCCCTCCTCCCGCAGTGGCCCTCCTACGGCAGTCGCTCACCGATGACGCGTGCCGTCGCGACCGGATCGGCGCGATGCATCACGGACTCGGGCACGATGACGAGCTCGGCGTCGGGGATGGCGTTGGCGAGCCGGTCGGATCCGGCGATGAGAACCGGGAACGTCTGCTCGCCGCGCAGCACCGTCACCGGCATGGTCACCGCGAGCATCTCGGCAGTGGGCGTCGACACCTGCGCCACCAGCCGCGTGTCGTACACCGTCGACTGGGCCAGCGGCAGCAGCGCGGCGAACTCATCGCTCGCCCTGATCTGGTCGACCATCTGCTGTGGAAGCCGCACGCTCTCGAGCTGGAACGTCGTGATCGCCTCATCGAGCCGCCCCGCATCGACGAGGTGCTGCAGTCGATCGGCCAGATCTTCCGGCGCCTCGGTGGCACCGAACCCGAATGGCGGCTCCGACAGGAACAGCGCCCGGATCGGTACGCCTCGCGATGCGGCGAACAGCGCCAGCACAGCGCCCGACGAATGACCGAGCACGGCGGCGTCGCCGCCGATCGCCGCGATCACCGCGGCGAGGTCCTCGGCCTCGCGATCGGGCGCCGAGTCGCGGGCATCGCCGCTGGATCCCCGGGCGCGGCGATCCCAGGTGACGGCGCGGAAACCGGCATCCACCAGCGCAGCCGCGAGGGACGCGGCGTCGACGGCGAGCGACAAGGCACCGTTCACGATGACGACGACCGGGCCGTCGCCGGTGGCGGTGTAGGCGATTGGTGTGCCGTCGGCGGAAGTCGCGATGTCCATGCGGCTCACGCAACCACGGGGCTCTGACATCGCGCAACGGTGCGACCCCGGCATCCAGCTTCAACTCGTGCATAAATGCACGATGTGCAAGAATCGGTCGGTGACCGATACGACCGCGACCGACCCCGAGGGGCTGCGAGCGCGCAAGCAGCGCGCGACGCGCGAGGCGATCCACCGCGCCGCCGTCGAGCTCGCCCTCGAGCACGGCCCCGACGGCGCGACCGTCGCCGCCATCAGCGATCGCGCGAACATCTCGACGCGCACCTTCTTCAACTACTACCCGTCGAAGGAGGACGCGATCGTGGGCCTGCACGAGGGGCTCCCCAGCGACGACGAGCTCGACGAGTTCGCCGCCGGCACCTCCGACGATCTGATCGGCGATATCTCGCGCCTGCTGCTGGGCGTGTTCACCGTCGGCGACGACGAGCTCGTCGCCGCGCGCCGGCGGCTCATCGTCGAGAACCCGCAGCTGATCCAACGGCACTGGGCGCGCATGCAGGGGGTCGAGACGCGCGCGGCGGCCGCCGTCGCCGACCGCATGCGTCGCGGCGGGTTCGCGCACCTCGACATCGACGAGGCCGCGCACCTGCTCGTGGTCGCCTGCAGCGGGGTGCTGCGTCACAGCATCCGACAGACCATCCACGCCGGCGGCTACCCCGCCGATGTCTTCCGCCGTCTCGACGACGGCCTCCACACCCTTCGAGAGGTCCTGCGCACACTCCCATGACGACAACCCGCCGCCATTCCCACGAGACCCGCCGAGGCATCGTCCTGCTGTTCGTCGGGCTCATCCTCGCGATGCTGCTGGCCGCGCTGAGTCAGACCGTCCTCAGCGCTGCCATGCCGACGATGGTCGGTGAGCTGGGCGGTGTCGACCAGATGCTCTGGGTGATGACGGCGTACATCCTCGCGTCGACGATCATGATGCCCATCTACGGCAAGATGAGCGACCTGATCGGGCGCAAGGCCCCGCTGATCACGGCCATCTCGCTGTTCATCGCCGGATCGGTGATCGGCGCCCTCGCGCCCGACATGGGCGTGCTCATCGTCGCGCGCGTCGTGCAGGGGCTGGGTGCGGGCGGGCTCATGATCCTGTCGCAGGCGATCATCGCCGACGTGATCCCGGCGCGCGAGCGCGGCAAGTACATGGGCATCATGGGTGCCGTCTTCGCGGTGTCGTCGGTGGCCGGGCCGCTGCTGGGCGGCTACCTGACCGAGCACGCCGACTGGCGCTGGACGTTCTGGATGAACGTACCGCTGGGCCTGCTCGCGCTCGCTGCGGCCATCACGCTGCTGCACCTGCCCAAGGGATCGGGCTCGAAGCCGAAGATCGACGTGCTCGGCATGATGACCCTCGCCGGGGCCACGGCCGCGCTGATCCTGGTCGCCTCGTGGGGCGGCAACGACTTCGCCTGGACCTCGCCGGTCATCCTCGGCCTGATCGCCGCGACGGTCGTGCTGGCCGCACTGTTCGTGATCGTGGAGCGACGCGCAGCCGAGCCCATCATCCCGCCGGCACTGTTCCGCGACCGCAACTTCAACATCGCGACCGCCGCGGGCCTGCTCATCGGCGTCGCGATGTTCGGCGTGATCGGGTACATCCCGACGCACCTGCAGATGACCTTCGGCGCCGACGCCACCGTGGCGGGCCTGCTCATGGTGCCGATGATGGGCGCGATGCTGCTCACCTCGGTGGGCACCGGATGGCTGGTCAGCCGGTACGGCAGGTACAAGTGGATGCCGTTGACCGGCGCCGCCCTGGTGGCGCTGGCCCTCGTGCTGCTGGGCACGGTGACGCCCGAGACCTCGCTGTGGGTGTTCTGCACGTACATCGCCATCATGGGCATGGGGCTGGGCGCCAACATGCAGAACCTCGTGCTGATCGTCCAGAACTCCTTCCCCAACCGCATCGTGGGCACCGCGACGGCATCGAACAACTTCTTCCGGCAGGTGGGCGCGTCGCTGGGCAGCGCCGTGATCGGCAGCCTGTTCACGGTGCGGCTCATCGACATCATCACCGCGCGACTGCCCGACGGCGCCGGCGACCGGGTCGGCGACATCAGTTCACTCACACCCGACCTCGTGCACGGGCTGCCCGACCACCTGCACTCGATCGTCGTGCACGGATACAACGACGCGCTGACCCCGCTGTTCCTGTGGATGGCGCCGCTGGCGCTGATCGCCCTGGTGCTGCTGTGCTTCATCGAGGAGATCCCGCTCAAGACCACGGTCGAGCGGGACGTGCCGGCCGAGGTGAGCGAGGGTCAGCTGATCGTCGAGCCCGAGGATCAGCGCTCGCCCGCGTAGGCTCGATCGTCATGGCTATCGGCGCGCAGATCCACACGTTCACGATCGGTCTGGCCGATGTCGACCGCGGCGTGTACGAGGAGATCTCGATGCGGGTCGCCCGGCATCCCTCCGAGACCGACGCGTTCATGCTGACCCGGGTGTTGGCGTACTGCCTCGAGTACGAAGAGGGCATCGCGTTCAGTGAGGGGATCTCGGCCACCGACGAGCCGGCCGTGCTCGTGCGCGACCTGACCGGCCGGGTCACCGCGTGGATCGAGGTGGGTGCGCCCGATGCCGCGCGACTGCACCACGGGAGCAAGCTCGCCGATCGCACGGTCGTGTACACCCATCGCGACCCGCAGAAGGTGGCCGCCGCGTGGGCGGGAAAGACCATCCACCGGGCGGGCGAGGTCGCGCTGTTCAGCTTCGACCCCGGGTTCGTCGACGCGGCCGTCGCCGTGCTCGAGCGTCGCAACACCGCGACCGTATCGGTGACCGAGCGCACGCTGTACCTCGACCTGAACGGCACCGCCTTCGCCTCGGCCGTGCACGAGACCCGCGCCGCCTGACCCTCAGCCGCGCAGTGCGGCGCTGAACCACCGGGCGTACGCGTGCCACGGGTCACCGCCGTCGGCCAGCGCCGCCGCGTGGGCGATCAGCTCGTCAGCGGCACGGAACCACTCGCCGCCCTCGCGGAGCTGTGCGAACTGCGCGTGGCGCCGACGCTCCACCGTGCGGTCGCCCGGCTCGAATGCGAGCAGCTCGTGGTGCCAGATGGCCCCGAGGCGCTGCCGCGGGTTCGCCGACGTGCCGATCTTCACCCGATCGGCGTAGCGCAGGTAGTAGACGACGTGGACGCGGGGCAGCGGCAGGTCGGGATCGGGCGCATCACCGACGCGCCACTCGCACACGGCGCAGTGCCACCCGTCGGGGTGGTGGATGCCGGAGGTGCCGCCGCACAGCAGGCACGGCGCCGGCAGCGCCCCGAGTCTCGTCACCCGCAGAGAGTACGTCCCGGTCCCGACGTTCGGCCGCGCGCGGCTCGACGCTCGCCCCATGTGGTGCGAGCCGATCGGGCCGCACCTGCCACGATGGGATCATGACCGACGCCGCCCTCTCGCTGGCCGACATCCAGATCCGCGACCCGTTCGTGCTGACCGTGCCCGAAGAGGGTGCGTACTACCTGTTCGGGTCCACCGATGCCGACATCTGGCATCCGCCCGCCACCGGTTTCGACGCCTACCGCAGCACCGACCTGGCCTCGTGGGAGGGGCCGATCCCGGCGTTCCGCCCGCCCGCCGGGTTCTGGAGCGACCGCAACTACTGGGCGCCCGAGGTGCACCGCCATGACGGCCGGTACTTCATGTTCGCGACCTTCCACGCCGAGGGCGTGCGGCGCGGCACGCAGATCCTCGTCGCCGACAAGTCCGCCGGCCCGTACGAACCATACAGCGACGGCCCCGTCACCCCGCGCGACTGGGAGTGCCTCGACGGCACCCTGCACGTCGACGAGCAGGGCGACCCCTGGATCGTGTTCTGCCACGAATGGGTGCAGGCCATCGACGGCGAGGTCGTGCGGCAGCGGCTGTCGGCCGACCTGCGTGAGACGGTGGGCGAGCCCGAGGTGCTGTTCCGCGCGTCGGAGGCGCCGTGGGCGCGGCCCCTGCAGCACCCGCGCATCCCCGAGGGTACGCATGCCTATGTCACCGACGGCCCGTTCGTGCACCGGCTGACCGGCGGCGGGCTCATCATGCTGTGGTCAAGCTTCGGCGACCAGGGCTACGCGATGGGCATCGCCCGATCGGCCTCCGGCACGCTGGCGGGCCCCTGGATGCAGGAGGAACATCCCATCTGGGGTGCCGACGGCGGGCACGGCATGATCGCACGCACCCTCGAGGGCGGCCTGCTGCTGACGCTGCACCAGCCGAACACGACCCCGGACGAGCGGGCGGTGTTCCGGTCGCTGCGTGAGTCCGCCGACTCGGTGCAGCTCGCGTAACGCGGGCGCGACGGTGCGTGACCGCCCGGGTGCGTGACCGCGCCGGCGCGTGACCGCCCGGGTGCGTGACCGCGCCGGGTGGGCCGGCGCCCGGCTCAGCCGTCGAGGAAGTTCTCGCGGGCCAGTGGGGCCACGTCCAGCTGTTCCACGTCGGCCCGGGTGATCCAGCGCAGCTCGGCGATCTCGGCCCCGATGACCGGCTGCTGTCGCCCGATGTCCACCGTGAAGACCTCGGCGACCACGAGGAATCCCGGCTCGTTCGCGGCCGCGGCGGTGAACGAACCCAGCCCGACCAGATCGTGCGCGGCCACCTCGAGGCTGAGCTCTTCGGCCAATTCGCGCCGCAACGTCTGGCTCGCCGTCTCACCCGGTTCGGGCTTGCCGCCGGGCTGCATGAACGCGGTGGTGCCGGCCTTGCGCACCACCAGCAGGCGGCCCGCGTCATCGACGATCACCGCCGCCGAGACGTGGATGCGGCGGGGCTCGGAAACAGGGGTGGTCACCGTCGCACGCTAACAGGTGGCACGCATGCGGTCCGACGTAGAATCGCGTGTGCCCGCCGAGACCCCTGCCACCGATCTGCCGCCCAGCGGCATCGATCCCGCCGACCTGGCCGCCACCCTCCGGGTGCTGGAGTCGCTGGACCAGGTCGATGAGCGTCACCCCGACTTCATCGCCGTGCGTCGTGCCACCGGCAGGATGTTCAAGGCGGTGAAGCGCTACCGCCGCCGCGAGGCGCGGGACGCGGTGGCCGCGGCCGACCGCGCCGTCGTCGCGGCCACCGCCACCGGTGCCCCCGACCGGATCGACGACGAGACCCGCGGCATCCCGATCAGCACCACGACGACGGCTCCGACCGCCGGAACGCTCATCAAGGCCCGCGGCTGCTACATCTGCAAGCAGCCCTACACGCTGGTCGACGCGTTCTACCACCAGCTGTGTCCCACGTGCGCAGCCATGAGCCACGCCAAGCGCGAGGCCCGCACCGATCTGACCGGCAAGCGCGCACTGCTGACCGGCGGGCGCGCGAAGATCGGCATGTACATCGCGCTGCGCCTGCTGCGCGACGGCGCCCACACGACCATCACCACCCGGTTCCCGCGCGACGCCGTGCGCCGGTTCAGCAGCCTGCCCGACGCTCCCGAGTGGATCGACCGGCTCAAGATCGTCGGCATCGATCTGCGTGATCCGGCGCAGGTGATCGGCCTCGCCGACGACGTCGCCGCTGCCGGCAGTCTCGACATCCTCATCAACAACGCGACCCAGACCGTGCGGCGTTCGCCCGGTGCCTACCAGCCGCTGGTCGAAGCCGAGCTGGCCCCGCTGCCCGACGGGCCACTGCCCGAGCTCGTGACCTTCGGCCACACCAACGATCAGCACCCGCAGGCGCTGGAGCGCTCGGTGACCGCCCACCCGATCCTGGCCGCCGCGGCCTCGCGCGCCGACGAGCTGACCGAGCAGGCGATGGCGGCGGGGTCAAGCTCGCTCGAGCGCCTCGCCGCCGGCACCGCGATCGACGCCGGCGGGCTGATCCCCGACCACGACGACGTGAACTCGTGGGTGCAGCGCGTCGAGCAGGTCGACCCGCTCGAGATGCTCGAGGTGCAGCTGGCCAACACGACCGCGCCGTTCCTGCTGATCTCGAAGCTGCGCGCGTCGCTGGCCGCCAGTGGCGCTCGCCGCACCTACATCGTGAACGTCAGCGCGATGGAAGGGGTGTTCAACCGCGGCTACAAGGGCCCCGGGCACCCGCACACGAACATGGCAAAGGCGGCCGTCAACATGCTCACCCGCACCAGCGCGCGCGAGATGTTCGAGACCGACGGCATCTTGATGACCAGCGTCGACACCGGTTGGATCACCGACGAACGCCCCCACCCGACCAAGATCCGGCTCGCCGAAGAAGGGTTCCACGCCCCGCTCGACCTCGTCGACGGCGCCGCCCGCGTCTACGACCCGATCGTGCGCGGCGAAGCCGGCGAAGACCTGTTCGGCGTCTTCCTCAAGGACTACGCGCCCGGCGCCTGGTGACCCCCGGCGGCTCGCCGCCCGTGCCGCGACGACCTGCGAAGATGGCGGGATGACCCAGACCCACCTGCTCACCGGCGCCGGCTCGGGCATCGGCCAGGCTGTCGCCCACCGCCTCGCCGCGCGTGGCGACCGGCTCGCGCTCGTGGCCCGCGACGCCGCGCGCGCCGCCGAGCTCTCGGCCGCATTCCCCGGCTCCATCCCCGTCGTCGCCGACCTCTCGCATCCTGATGCCATCGTGGATGCCGTGGCGGCGGCCGGACTGCCCGACGCGATCGACGCGATCATCCACGCCGCCGGCATCGTCGAGCTGGGCGCTGTGGCCGAACTGCCCCTGACCGCGTGGACCGATCAGCTGACGGTCAACCTCGTGGCCCCGGCGGAGCTGACCCGCGTCGTACTGCCGCGCGTGCGCGCCGCTCGCGGCCAGGTGCTGTTCGTCAACTCGGGCGCGGGCCTGAACGCCCACCCGGACTGGGCGGCCTACGCCGCCTCCAAGCACGGCCTCAAGGCACTGGCCGACGCGCTGCGTGGGGAGGAGGCGCCGCACGGAGTGCGCGTCACGACGGTGTATCCGGGCCGCACCGCGACGCCCATGCAGGCCACGGTGCACGAGCAGGAGGGTCGCGATTACGACCCGACGGCGTTCATCGACGTGGACTCGGTGGCCACCGGCATCCTCACCGCCCTCGACCTGCCGCGCGATGCGGTGATCAGCGATCTGACGGTGAGGCCGGGCCCGCGCTGACCAGCGCCGCGCTCGCACCGACGCCGGCCGGGTCGGCCAGCAGCGGCCCGAACGCCGCCTCGGCGGCGCCGATGAGCAGGCGCTCGTCGGCCAGCTCGGCCGAGCGGATCTGCAGGTCCTCGGCGCACGCCGGCATCGAGTGGGCCGCCACCGCGGCGGCGAAGCCCTCGGGGTCGAGCTCGGCCAGAATCGCGAGGAAGCCACCCAGCACGATCGCCGACGGATTGAGCACGTTGACGGCGTTGGCCAGCGCGGTTGCCAGAATCGATCGCTCGCGCGCGATCTCGGCGGTCGCGTCGGGCGCGGTGGCCGCCGCCAGCGCCGCGGCGAGCTCCCGGTCGGTCGCGCGGGACAGTCCCACCGCCGCCATCAGGCGCGAGCGCCGCACCTCGTCTTCGAGCACGCCGTCGCGGGCGCGCCGGTCGGCCAGGGTCGCGATGCCGGGACGGTTCTGCCCGAACTCGCCGGCATAGCCGCCCATGCCGCCCACCGGCATCCCATTCACGATCAGTCCGCCGCCGATGCCGCTCGCACCGCCGTTGAGATAGATCGCATCGTCGATGCCGCGCGCCGCGCCGTACAGGTGCTCGGCGATCGCGCCCAGCGACGCGTCGTTGCCGACGATGACCGGCAGACCCGTGGCCGCGGCGACCAGGTCGTGCAAGGGGGCGTCGACCCACTGCAGGTGCGGGGCGTGGCGCACGAGGCCGTCGGCGGCGCGGACCAGGCCCGGCACCGCCAGGCCGATCCCGATGATGCGCATCGCAGCCAGTTCGCCGCCGCGCCACGCGGCGATGCGCTCGGCGATCAGTGCCGCCGTCGCCTCGGGGGTGATCAGGTCGTCGACGGCGACCCGCTCGCGCACGCCGATGCTCTGGTCCAGGCCGACCGCGGCGATCTCGACGGCGTCGACTTCGGGGTGGACGGCGATGACGACGACGTCGGGGGCCGGCACCACCAGGGGAGAGGGGCGGCCGACGCGGCGGGCGGGGTCGGGTGCGCGTTCGATGACCAGGCCCGAGCGCACCAGCTCGGCGACCAGGTCGCCGATGGTCGACCGGTTGAGTCCCGTGGCCTCGGTCAGTGCCGCGCGCGACATCGGACCCTCGAAATGCACGAGCCGCAGCAGTCGGGTGAGATTGCGTTGCCGCACTCCTTCGACGGTGCCTGTCGCCTCTGCCACAGGCATAACTCTAGGTGATCAGATCGTTATCACGAGGGGTTTTGTTGGTGTTGACCACGAATCATGCACGTCCTATGGTTGGGGTGTCCACATCACTTTCGACATCACCGTCGAAACTTTCGAGAGGTTCAAGGATGAACAGACGCAGCATCATGCGCGCGGCTGCCGGTATCGGAGCCGCAGGTCTGGCCGTCGGCATGCTGGCCGGTTGCTCCGCGGGCGAGGAGCCCACCAACGGCAACGGCAACGGCGACGGCGACGAGGTCACGGTCACCTGGTGGCACAACGCCACGGGTGAGCCGCTGAAGTCCCTCTGGGAGGACGTCGCGCAGGAGTTCGAAGACGACAACCCGGGTGTGAAGGTCGACGTGCAGGCGTTCCAGAACGAAGACCTTCAGCGCACCCTCATCCCCAACGCCCTGCAGGCCGGCGGCGACGCGGCACCCGACGTGTTCATGGTCTGGGCCGAGGGCGAGATCAAGGCACAGGTCGAGGCGGGGTACCTCAAGGACCTCAGCGGCCTGACCGACGTCATCGAGTCGATCGGCGGCGCCGGCACCGGCTGGAACGTCGAGGGCAAGCAGTACGGCATCCCGTACACGTTCGGCATCGAGGGCCTCTGGTACAACACCGACCTGTGGGAGGCCGCCGGCGTCACCGAGGTGCCCGCGACCTTCGATGAATTCTCCGAGGCGCTGCACAAGCTCGCCGACAGCGGTGTCGCGCCGATCGGCGTGGGCGCCGGCGACGGCTGGCCGGCTGCGCACTGGTGGTACCAGTTCGCGATCAAGTCGTGCTCGGCCGAATCTCTCGCCAACGCGGCCGACACGCTGACCTTCGACGACGAGTGCTTCGTCGCGGCCGGTGAGAACCTGCGCAGCTGGCTCGACGAGTTCGAGGGCGACCTGCCCTTCCAGCAGAACCCGACGAGCACCCCGGCCCAGAGCGTGCCCAACAGCGCCGCGGGTCTGATGGCCTCGCAGGCCACCGCCACCGAGCTCATGGGCTCGTGGCACCGCGGTGAGGTCGCCAAGCTCGTTCCGGGTGCTCCCGCCGAGAACCCGCCGGCTCCCGAGTGGCTCGCATGGATGCCGGTGCCCGACATCAAGGGTGCCGCCGGCGCCCCCGGTGCCGCGCTCGGCTCGGGTGACGCCTGGGGCGTCTATGTCGACGCGCCCGACGCGGCCGTCGATCTGGTCGAGTACATCTCCAGCGTCGAGGTGCAGACGCGCTTCGCCGAGACCGGTGCGATCCCGACCGTCGCCGGTGCCGAGGCGGGTCTGACCGACCCGGTGCTCAAGCAGATCGCCGAGGGCACCGTCAACTCCTCGCTCGTGGTGACCTGGCTCGACACGCAGTACGGCTCGGTCATCGGCAACGCGATGAACGACGCGATCGTCAACCTCATGTTCGGCGAGGGCACGCCCGAGTCGGTCCCCGAGGCGATGAACGCGGCGGCGGCGACGCTGTAACACCCATGACAGCAATCAACGAGGCCGGGCCCGCGCGGGGCGCGGGCCCGGCCCCCCCTCCGCAAGCCCGCCGCCAGGCGCCCGCCCCCG
>JAEXHA010000163.1 GCA_023450335.1 Actinomycetes bacterium
GCCCGGCACCCTCCCCGCGACCGGGGGCCGCGAGCGAGCGCGCCACCGAGTCGCGGGCGCGATCGGCGAGCCGCTGCTGCAAGTCGGCCAGGTCGCGCGACGAGCCGATGGCCCGGCCACGGGCATCGACGGCGCGGAACGACATGCCCAGGTGTGCGGGCACGCGCGCCATCTCGAAGTCGTCTGCGCTCACCGGCTGGTGCGCGACGTGCTGGATGCGCGTGGCCAGGGCGGCGCGCAGCGTCGTCGGCGGCATTCCGCCGTGCGACTCGGGCCCGGCGCCGGTCAGCTCCGCCCCCAGTCGTGCCGCCCAGTCGGCGGCCGGCACGACGTGCCGGCGGATCGCCTTGGGCAGCGCCCGCAACAGGCCCGCGATGAGCTCGTCGCGCAGCCCCGGCACCTGCCAGTCGAAGCCGTCGGGCTTCAGCTGCGCCAGCAGCGGCAGCGGGATCACCACGCTCACCCCGTCGTCGGGCGCACCCGGCTCGAACCGGTACGCGAGCGACAGCGTCTGGTCCTGCTGCTGCCACCTGGTCGGGAAGTCACGCTCATCGGCGCGTGACGCGTCGTCGACGAGATCGGCCTCGGTGAGGTCGAGCAGGTGCGGGGTGGATGCCAGAGCCTGACGCCACCAGGTCTCGAACGACCGCACGTCGACGACCTCGCGCGGCACGCGCGCGTCGTAGAACGCGAACACTGTCTCGTCGCCGGCGAGGATGTCGCGGCGCCGCTCACGCTCTTCGAGCTTCTCGAGCTTGCGGCGCTGTTCGAAGTTGCGCCGCTCGAACGCCGTCAGGCGCTTGTCGAGATGGTGGGTGTTCCACTCGCCGTCCACGAGGGCGTGGCGCAGGAACAGTTCGCGGGCAAGCTCCGGATCGGTGCGGGCCAGCTGCACGCGCCGCCGCGGAATGATCTCGACCCCGAACAGGGTGACCTTCTCGGCGGCGACGGCCGCCCCGGCATCCTTCGACCAATGCGGATCGCTGAGCGAGCGATGGGCGAGGTCACCGGCCAGCTCTTCGGCCCAGGCCGGGTCGATGACGGCCACGGTCCGTGCGAACAGGCGGGAGGTCTCGACGAGCTCGGCGGCCATCACCGCGTCGGGCGAGGCCTTGCGCAGCCCCGACCCGGGGAAGATCGCGAACGATGCGCCACGCGCGCCGCGGTATTCGGCCAGGGGCTTGCGTCGCGTCGCGTCCTTGCCGGCGCCCGGCTTGCCGAGACTGCGCGTGTCGAGGATGCCGATGTGCGACAGCAGACCCGACAGGATCGCGCGATGCACGAGCGCCGGATCGGCGGCGCCCGACCCGCTCGCCTCGCCGGGCTCGCCGGCGCGGCGTGCGTCGCCGGTGAGCTGACGCAGCTGCCGGTGCACGTCGAACCACTCGCGCACCCGCACGTAGTTGAGGTGCTCCGACCGTACGAGACGACGGAAGGCGCTCGAGCCGAGCTCGCGCTGCTGTTCGCGCAGGTGATTCCACAGGTTCAGCAGCGTGAGAAAGTCGCTGGTCGGGTCGGTGAACCGGGCGTGCAGCCGGTCGGCCTCGGCGCGCTTTCCGGGCTCGTCGGCCGACGGGCGCTCGCGCACGTCCTGGATCGACAGCCCCGCCACGATCGCCAGGACATCGCCGGTCACCGCCAGCCTCCGGGCCTCGATCAGCATGCGGGCGAACCGCGGGTCGATGGGCAGCCGCGCGATCTCGCGCCCGATCTTGGTGAGCCGGGCCTCACCGTCGCGGGTGCGGGTGACGGCGCGCAGCTCGGTCAGCAGGTCGAACGCGGCCTTCACCCCACGGCTGTCGGGCGGGGTGAGGAAGGGGAAGGCGCTGATGTCGCCGAAGCCCAGCGCGAGCATCTGCAGAATGACGGCGGCCAGCGACGTGCGCCGGATCTCGGGCTCGGTGTACTCGGGGCGCGAGGCGAAGTCCTCTTCGCTGTACAGCCGGATCGCGATGCCCGGCGACGTGCGGCCGGCGCGCCCGGAGCGCTGCTGCGCCGACGCCTGCGACACAGGTTCGATCGGCAGCCGCTGGATCTTCGAACGGTTGCTGTAGCGCGAGATGCGCGCCGTCCCGGCATCCACCACATAGCGGATGCCGGGAACCGTCAGGCTGGTCTCGGCGACGTTGGTGGCGAGGATCACCCGGCGGCGCACCCCGGCGACGGCGGACGGCTCGAACACGCGGTGCTGCTCAGCCGCCGACAGCCGCCCATACAGCGGCAGCACCTCGGTGGGACGCGCGTGCGACGCGTACATGCCGCGCACGGCATCTGCCGCATCGCGGATCTCGGCCTCGCCCGGGAGGAACACCAGAACGTCGCCGTCCGACTCGCGATCGAGTTCACGCAGCGCCGCCAGCAGCCCGTCGACATCGTCGGATGCGTCCGGATCGTCGTGCGGGCGGTAGCGGATCTCGACCGGGTAGGTGCGGCCCGAGACCTCGATGATCGGCGCCGGCGTCTCGTCGGCGGCTGCGAAGTGCTTCGCGAAGCTGGCGGGATCGATCGTGGCCGACGTGATGATGACCTTCAGGTCGGGACGCTCGGGAAGGATGCGCCTCAGGTAGCCCAGCAGGAAGTCGACGTTCAGCGACCGCTCGTGCGCCTCGTCGACGATGATCGTGTCGTATCGGCGCAGCAGCCGATCGCGGTGGATCTCGTTGAGCAGGATGCCGTCGGTCACCAGCGCGATCTTCGTATCCGGCCCGACCTGGTCGGTGAAGCGCACCTTGTAGCCGACCGCGCCGCCCAGCGGCACTTCGAGCTCGTGTGCGACGCGCTCGGCGATCGTACGGGCCGCGATGCGGCGCGGCTGGGTGTGGGCGATGCTGGTGCGCCCGAGTTCGAGGCAGATCTTGGGCAGCTGTGTCGTCTTGCCCGACCCGGTGGCCCCGGCGACGATCACGACCTGATGGTCGCGGATGGCGTGCGCGATCTCGTCCCGCGCGGCGCTGACGGGCAGCTCGGGCGGGTACGAGATACGGGGTTCGGGGGAGGGCATAGCGTTCCATCGTATGACGGGTGGCCCTTTAGGTTGGAGTCATGACGATTCCCCGCATCACGCTCAACGACGGCCACACCATTCCGCAGCTCGGGTTCGGAGTCTTCAAGGTGGATCCGGCCGAGACCGAGCGGATCGTCAGCGACGCCCTCGCAGCCGGCTACCGGCACATCGACACCGCGGCGATCTACGGCAACGAAGCCGGCGTCGGTCGGGCGATCGCGGCCAGCGGCCTCGCCCGTGACGAGCTGTTCATCACGACCAAGCTGTGGCTGAGCGAGCAGGCCGGCGACAAGCCGATCGCCGCGCTGGAGGCGAGCCTCGACAAGCTCGGTCTCGAGAAGGTCGACCTGTACCTGTCGCACTGGCCGGCGCCGGCGAACGGTCACTACGTGAACGCGTGGGAGAAGATGGTCGCGCTGCGCGATGCGGGCAAGACCACGAGCATCGGCGTCTCGAACCATCTTCCCGAGCATGTGGATGCCATCGTCGCCGCCACCGGGGTCGTTCCCGCCGTCGACCAGATCGAACTGCACCCCGCCTACCAGCAGCGCGACGTGACCGACTACGCCAAGGCCCACGGCATCCGCATCGAAGCATGGGGACCGCTGGGGCAGGGCAAGTACCCGCTGTTCGATGAGGTGCCGGTCGTCGCGGCCGCCGCCGCGCACGGCAAGACGCCCGCGCAGGTCGTGCTGCGCTGGCATCTGCAGCAGGGGTTCATCGTGTTCCCGAAGTCGAACCGCGCCGAGCGCATGCGCGAGAACATCGACGTGTTCGACTTCGCGCTGACCGACGACGAGCAGGCCGCGATCACCGCGCTCGAGCGCGGCGGCCGCGTCTCGTCGCACCCCAACGACGTGAACTGAGTCGACACCGGCGCGTGCGCTGACGTGTTCGGCACGTTCGGCAGTCGCATCGTGCGGATGGGCTCGAGAAACACCCGCACTATGCGACTGTTGAGCACGGCGCCGCCGGCGTGGACCCGTCAGACCCAGCCGGTCATCCAGTTGTGCAGGCGGTAGAACTCGTACGGCACCTGCATCGCTGACCACAGCGGGTACCAGAATGCCGACAGCAGCACTGCGAACACCAAGAACACGGTCACGACCCGCTGCCCGGTGAGACGCCGGTCCGCCGACGCATGGCGCGGGCCGGAGATGGCCTGCAGCGCGAAGGTGAGCGCGAGCAGCAGGAACGGCATGATCGCGACCGTGTAGAACTGAAAGGTCGTGCGCTCGGGGAAGACCAGCCACGTCAGCCACGTCGCCGCCAGGGCGGTGAGGACGACCGCGTGCCGCCAGTCGCGGGCGACGACGAACCGGTACACGAGCCACCCCGCCGCGGCGACGCCTGCGTACCACAGCAGCGGGTTGGGCATGCTGTAGATGATCTGCAGGCACCCGCTGGCGCCGGCGCAGCCGGCCTCGCCGTCGGCGGTGCTCGCGGCGTACATCGACGTGGGCCGCCACAGGAACGGCCACGCCCACGCCGGCGACATGTAGCCGTGCGGGGTGTCCATGGTCGCCATCGAGTTGTAGATCGTGACGTGGTACTCCCACAGGCTCGCCAGCGCGTTCGAGGCCTTGTGCCGGCCGTACCCGCCGTCGGTGGCGAGCCACCCGGTCCAGGACGTGAGATAGACGAGGAGGGCCACCGGCACCAGCAGGACGAAGGATGCCGCACCTTGGCGCACGGCATCGGTCGGCCATGCCGCGATGCCCAGCCGCCGGCGTTCGAGGGCGTCGGTGACGACGAGGTAGACGCCGATCGCGGCGAGCACCCACACGCCCGACCACTTCACGGCGGTCGCGGCGCCGGCCGCCGCGCCCGCGGCGATGACCCACGGCCGGTTCCACAGCAACGGGCCCCACCGCGGCGGAACGCCGTCGAGGTATACGACGCGGTCGGCGATCCGGTCGAGGTGCCGTCGCCGATCGAGCACCGTGAACCAGACCGCCAGCAGGATGAACAGGGTCAGGAAGATGTCCAGCAGCGCGACGCGGCTCATCGCGATGCCGATGCCGTCGATCGCGAGCAGGAATGCGGCGACGCCGGCGAAGGCCACGGAGTCCGTCAGCGCTTTGGCGATCAGGTACAGCACCAGCACGCAGGCGGTGCCGCACAGCGCCGCGGCGATGCGCCAGCCGAACGACGAGTCGGCTCCGAAGATCGCCATGCCCAGACCGATGAGGTACTTGCCCAGCGGCGGGTGCACCACGAAGCTCGGGTCGGTCGTGAAGATGTCGGTCTCGCCGGCGACGAAACGCGCATCGGCGTCTTCGGGCCAGCTCGCCGCGTATCCGAGGTTCCATTGCGACCACGCGTCTTTCACGTAGTACGTCTCGTCGAACACGAGGGCGTGCGGGTGCCCCAGGTTCCACAGCCGCAGCACGGCCGCCAGCAGCGTCACCAGCGTGGGCACGAGCCAGCGGTATCGACGTCGCAGTGCCGCATCGGCCGCGTAACGCTCGCGCCAGCGGTCGACGAACGACCTGGGAGCGGGCAGCAGCGGCACGGCGGACGTCACGCGGACAAGCCTATGCTGGGGCGGTGATCATCCTCGCGGCGACCCCGATCGGCAATCTGGGCGACGCGTCGCCGCGGCTCGTGGCGGCGCTCGAGGCGGCCACCGTCATCGCCGCCGAAGACACCCGCACCGCGCAGCGGCTGCTGCGCGCGTTGAGCGTCGAGAACCGGCCGCGCCTGCTGGCCCTGCACGACCACAACGAGAAGCAGCGGGCCGGCGAGCTGGTCACGCAGGCCGCCGAGACCGACCTGCTCGTGCTCAGCGACGCCGGCATGCCCACCGTCAGCGACCCCGGCTATGCGCTGGTGGCCGAGGCGGCGGCGCAGGGCGTGGCGGTGACCGCGATTCCCGGGCCGAGCGCCGTGATCACCGCGCTGGCGGTGTCGGGACTTCCCACCGACCGGTTCGCCTTCGAGGGGTTCGTGCCCCGCAAGGCGGGGGAGAGGCGCTCGGCGCTGCAGGCACTGGCATCCGAACCGCGGACCATGGTCTTCTTCGAAGGCCCCTCGCGGCTGGCCGAGACGCTGCAGGCGCTGGCCGACGCGTTCGGTGCCGAGCGTCCCGCCGCGGTGTGTCGCGAACTGACCAAGCTGCACGAAGAGGTGGTGCGCGGTCCGCTCGCCGAGCTGGCGGCATGGGCGGCGAACGGCGTCCGCGGCGAGATCGTCGTGGTCGTCGGCGGAGCCGCCGCGCGGGAGGTGTCGACACCGGACG
>JAEXHA010000030.1 GCA_023450335.1 Actinomycetes bacterium
GTCTCAGGCCGCGCAGCCCGCAGCCGCGCAGGACGCGCAATCCGCACCCGCGCAATCCGCACCCGCGCAATCCGCACCCGCGCAGCCCGCACCCGCGCAATCCGCACAGCCCGCGTCCGCGCAGCCCGCCCCCGCCGGCTACACCGACATCCCGCACACAGGCATGCGCCGCGCGATCGCCCGGCGCCTGACCGAGAGCACCACCACGGTGCCGCACTTCTTCCTCGAGGCCGACTGCGTCGTCGACGAGCTGCTCGAACTGCGCACCCGCATCAACGAGCGCGCCGCCGAGAAGATCTCGGTCAACGACTTCGTGCTCAAGGCCGTCGCCGCCGCGATGCTCGAGGTGCCCGAGGCTAACGCGATCTGGACCGACGACGCGACGCGGCGGTTCACCTCGGTCGACCTCGGCGTGGCCGTGTCGGTCCCCGGCGGACTGGTGACCCCGGTCGTGCGCGGCGTCGAGACGCTGTCGCTCAGCGCCGTCACGCGCACCGTGCGCGACCTCGCCGACCGTGCCCGCGCCGGCCGGCTGGGGCAGCACGAGATCGAGGGCGGCGCGTTCGCGGTGTCGAACCTCGGCATGTACGGCACGTCGCGGTTCTCGGCGATCATCAACCCGCCGCACGCCGGCATCCTCGCCGTCGGCGCCGCCCAGCGCCGCGTCGTGGTCGATGCGGACGACCGGGTCAGCCCGGCATCCCTCATGACCGTGACGCTGTCGGCCGACCACCGCGTGCTCGACGGCGCGCTCGCCGCGCAATGGCTCCGTGCGTTCACCGAACGCATCGAACACCCGCTGACGCTGCTCGTGTAGCGCAGCACCCGACCCGACGACGTCGAGAGAGAAGGAAGAACACATGACCGACAACCTGCCCACCATCGGCTGGATCGGCGCCGGACGCATGGGCGCTCAGCTCGTGCAGCGCCTGCTGGATGCCGGGTACGACGTTGCCGTCTACAACCGCACCGCCTCGAAGGTGCAGCCCCTCGTCGACGCCGGCGCGAGCCACGTCGAGCGGCCCGTCGACCTCGCCGGTCGCGACATCGTGTTCAGCATGGTGTCGGCCGACAAGGACCTCGAGGCCGTGCTGCTGGGAGAGAACGGGCTGCTCACCGGCGACGCGTCGCCGCGCATCGTCGCCGACGTGTCGACCGTCTCGGTCGCGACCAGCGAGAAGGTGCGTGCGGTGGCCGACCAACGCGGCACCGCCTTTTTGGCCACCCCCGTCTCGGGCAACCCCGCCGTCATCGCCGCCGGCAAGCTCACCGTCGCCGTGTCGGGCCCGCGCGCGGTGTTCGACGAGGTCGAGCCGGTGCTGCAGGTGTTCGGCCGCGGCGTCACCTACGTCGGCGAGGGCGAGGTCGCCCGGCTCGTGAAGATCGCGCACAACGTGTTCCTCGGGGTCGTGACCCAGTCGCTGGCCGAGATCACGATCCTGGCCGAGAAGGGCGGGGTGTCGCGGGCCGCGTTCCTGTCGTTCCTCAACGACTCCGTCATGGGGTCGGTGTTCACCGGGTACAAGACCCCCGCGTTCGTCAACCTCGACTTCACGCCGACGTTCACCATGCCGCTGCTGCAGAAGGACTTCGACCTGGGGCTCGATGCCGCGCACCGGCTGGGGGCACCTATGCCGATCGCCTCGGCGACGCGCCAGATCGTCGCGCAGGAGGTGGGCGAGGGCAACACCGAGCTCGACTTCGCGACCCTGCTGCGGCGGGTGGCGCGCGGCGCCGGCGTCGATCTGGTCTCGGAGGACGCCGACGTCACCGACGGTCTCACGGACTGAGCGACCCCTCGGCGCCGGTATCGTGCTGTTCAGACGCGCCCGCATCCTGACGCCGCGGCCGCACCTGATCCTCGACGAAAGGGACACCTCATGGCACGCATCGCCGTCATCGGCGGAACCGGCTACGCCGGCCGCAACATCGCCGCAGAGGCCGCCTCACGCGGCCACACCGTCCTGTCGGTGTCGCGCAAGGCCTCCAGCGAGCGGGTGCCCGGCGTCACCTACCTCGAGGGCACGATCCTCGACACCACGTCGCTGACGCGCGAGATCGACGGCGTCGATGTCGTGGTGGTGACCGTCGCGCCGCGCGGCGACATGGCCGGACAGGTGCGACCCAGCATCGCCGCGCTCGTCGAGGCCCTGCCGGGCGATGTGCGCGTCGGGGTGGTCGGCGGCGCCGGCGGCAGCCTCGTCGCCCCGGGCGGCCCGCGGCTGATCGACACCGGGTTCCCCGAAGAGTTCAAGGCCGAGGCGCTCGAGATGATCGGCGTGCTCGAAGATCTGCAGGCCGATCAGAGCGGCCGTGATTGGTTCTTCGTCCACCCCGCCGGCGGCTTCGGCAGCTTCAACCCGGGCGAGCGCACCGGCTCATACCGTGACGGCGGCGACCTGCTGGTGACCGATGAGGCGGGGGAGTCGTTCATCTCGGGGCCCGACTTCGGCATCGCCGTGGTCGACGAGATCGAGGCACCCAAGCACGTGCGCGGGCGGTTCTCCGTCGGGTACTGACGCCGGGTGGATGCCGGGGTCAGACCAGGTCGCGCCAGTCGATCGTGCCGGTATCGGTGGGCACCTCGTCGTCGGGGGTGTCGGGGTCGATGACCTGCAGCGACGTCGTCTCGGTCGGCGGCCCCATCACCGTGGCCTCGTCGCGGCGATGCCGCAGCACGTTCTCGACGTAGGACGACAGCACTTCTGCCAGCGGCACCGACCGGCCCTGCGCCTGCGACAGGAACCAGCGGTGGTCGAGCACCTGGTGGAACACCTCGGCGGGTTCGAGCTTGGCGCGAAGATCCCACGGGATGGCCTTCACGACCGGTTCGAACACGCGCGTCAGCCACTCGTGCGCGACCATCTCCTCGTCCGAGCCGAGGCGTGAGACGCGGGCGCTGTACTCGTCCATGTCGTTGAGCAGGCGGCGTGCCTGGTTCTCCTGCACGTCGAGTCCCGTCAGGCGCAGCAGCCGGCGCTGGTGGTGCCCGGCATCCACCACCTTCGGGTGGATCGACACGGTCGTACCGTCGGGCGTGGTGTGGATCGACATCTCACCGATGTCGAAGCCGAGGTCGTTGAGGCGTCGCACGCGTTCGGTGATGCGCCACGCTTCGTCGGCCGCGAAGGTCTCCCAGTCGGTGAGGGTGGCCCACAGCGAGTGGTACGACGACATGATGCCGTCGGCGATGGCGATCGCGTCGACACCGCCTTCGAGGCGGCCGCCGGCTTCGAGGTCCATGATCTCGCCGGCGATGTTGGTGCGCGCGATGTCGAGGTCGTGGGCGCGCTGCCCGTCGGTCAGGCCGCCTTCGTGCAGCTCTCCGGTCTCGGCGTCGACGAGATAGGCGGCGAAGGCGCCGGCATCCCGCCGGAAGAGCGTGTTCGACAGTGACACGTCGCCCCAGAAGAAGCCGACGGTGTGCAGCCGCACGAGAAGCACCGCGAGCGCGTCGACGAGCCGGCTGGCGGTGTCGGGGCGCAGCACCTGCGTGAACAGCGCGCGGTAGGGGAGCGAGAAGCGCAGGTGCGGGGTCACCAGCGCCGCCGGCAGCGGGACGCCCTTCGCGTCACGCCGGCCGTCGATGGCGGCGACCCGGCCCACGCAGGGCACGTCGAGGCGGGCGAGCGCGCCGAGCATGTCGTATTCGCGCTGCGCCATCTCGCCCGTGGTCTCTTTGACGGCCACGACCCGCCCCGACAGGTTCGCGAACCGCACCAGGTGCCGCGAGATGCCCTTGGGCAGCGAGACGATCGTGTCGCTGGGCCATTCGGCCAGCCCCGTCGACCAGGGCAGGGCCAGCAGCCCCGCATCGACGCTGCTGGCGGTGATGGTCAGAGAGTCGGGCATGGCCACGACGCCTTTCTGTCACCGGAATGCGACGCGGCGCGGGAGGTCGAGTGACCTGCCCGCGCCGCGCTGCGTCCGTGAAGCGGATCAGGCAGAGGCGATCGCCTTGTCGGTCAGGCGCTCGCCCGACTCGATGTCGAACACGTGCACGTGGTGCGGCACGGGCGCCAGGACGACGGTCTCGCCCGAGTTCGGGTGGTTGCGGCCGTCGACGCGCGCGACGATGTCGGTGCGCTTGCCGCTGATGTCGGTGTGGCCGTACAGGTAGCCGTCCGCGCCGAGCTCTTCGACCAGGTCGACCTGGACCGACAGGCCCTTGCCGTCGGCGGGGTTGACGATGATGTCCTCGGGACGCACACCGGCGGTCACCTGTGCGCCGCTGGCCCGGCTCAGCGTGTCGGCCTCGACGCCCACGACGGCGGTGCCGAACTGGATGCCGCCTTCGGCCAGGTCGACCGGGAACAGGTTCATGGCGGGCGAGCCGATGAAGCCGGCGACGAACACGTTGTTCGGCTTCTCGTACAGGTCGCGCGGCGTGCCGACCTGCTGCAGGAGGCCGTCCTTGAGCACCGCGATGCGGTCACCCATGGTCAGGGCCTCGGTCTGGTCGTGGGTGACGTAGACGGTGGTGACGCCGAGGCGACGCTGCAGCGACGCGATCTGCGTACGGGTCTGGACGCGGAGCTTGGCGTCGAGGTTCGACAGCGGCTCGTCCATGAGGAACACCTGCGGCTGGCGGACGATCGCGCGGCCCATGGCGACACGCTGACGCTGACCACCCGAGAGGGCCTTCGGCTTGCGGGTCAGGTACTCCTCGAGGTCGAGGAGCTTGGCGGCCTCGAGCACGCGCTGGGCGCGCTCTTCCTTGCCGACACCGGCGATCTTCAGGGCGAAGCCCATGTTCTCGGCGACGGTCATGTGCGGGTACAGCGCGTAGTTCTGGAACACCATCGCGATGTCGCGGTCCTTCGGCGGCACGTCGGTGACGTCGCGGTCGCCGATGAGGATGCGGCCCGAGTTGACCTCTTCGAGGCCGGCGAGCATGCGCAGCGAGGTGGACTTACCGCAACCGGAGGGGCCGACCAGAACCAGGAACTCGCCGTCAGCGACTTCGAGGTCGAGCTTGTCGACGGCGGGGCGGGTGCCTCCGGGGTACAGGCGGGTTGCGCTGTCGAAAGTGACGGACGCCATTTTCTCTTCTCCTTCACCGGCAGGTACGTGCCGGACGATCCGTAGTGAATGGAATGAGCGGAAGGGGCGACCTCCCGCACGCCCGTCATCGGGCGCACCTCCCAGTATCACACGGAACTGAAGGCTCCGTCGACGCGGCATCTGGGCATTTCCCAGCCAGTCTGGCTACCATCGAGGAACCGCCACGCCCGGGCGGTCCTGCCCCTTCGGGGCTCCGTATTCTGTTTGAGGTTCCATGCCCACCGACGACTCCACGAACGCTCCGTCGCCGAGCGACCGCCGCGAGGCGGTGCGTGAGAAGGCCCAGCAGGTCCGCGCGCGTCAGGTGCGCGCCCGCTGGATCCGCCGCGGCACGATCGGTGTGACACTGCTGGCCGCCGTCGCGGCTGTGGCCGTCGTGGTCACCTGGACGGTCTCATCGACCGCCGGACGCCCGCAGCTGACGCCTGACAATCTGAACCGCGAGGGCGGCTTCGCCGTGACGTCGGTCACCGGCGCCGCCGAGGCGCTGGGCACCGACCTCAGCACCACGCCGACCCCCGCCGCCGAAACGACGCAGCCTGTCGAGCCTTCGCCCGAGGCGACCGATGCGGCCGCCGTCGAGATCGACGTCTACGTCGACTACCTGTCGCCGGGCGCGCGCGACTGGCAGATCGCCAACGGCGACCAGCTCGCCAGCTGGCTCAGCCAGGGCGCCGCGACGCTCTCTTACCACCCGGTGTCGATGCTGACGGCGAAGTCCAACGGCACCAAGTACTCGCTGCGCGCGGCCGGCGCCGCCGCGTGCGTCGCGACGTACTCGCCCGAGAAGTTCTTCACCTACAACCAAGAGCTGCTGATGCGTCAGCCGGCGGTCGACTCGGACGGCTTCTCCGATGAGGAACTGGCCGACATCGCACAGGCCACGGGCGTGAATACACCCAGGCTCGTGCGTGCCTGCATCGAAGACGGCGCCTACCAGTCGTGGGTCAAGGAGACCACCGAAGACGCGGTCGCCGGCATCCCCGGCGCCGACGGGCTCGCCCTGACCGGCACGCCGATGATCGTCGTCAACGGCCAGGCCTACGTCGGCGATCTCACCGACCCGGCGGAGTTCTCGCAGTTCGTGCTGACCAGCGCCAGCGACGCGTTCTACCGCGCGAAGGCCACCCCGACGCCGACCGCGACGCCGACCGCCGAGACCACCCCGAAGCCGTAACGGACGCTGCCTCGCGCCCGATAGACTGGGCGCTCTGCCGGCTTGGCGCAATTGGTAGCGCACCTGTCTTGTAAACAGGGGGTTGCAGGTTCGAGTCCTGTAGCCGGCACCATACCAGTGGCATCCCGAGCACCCGACTTCCGCGGAATCACGCGGAAGGACAGGGGTGCGCTCGTGGAAGATCAACAGCCCGAAGCTCGGTGTCATCACACCGATTGGTGTCGATTTGGTGTCAATGCGGGGCTCTCACACCCCAGATTCCGGCCCGCCACGGCAGGCGGGGACGGGGGAGGCCACGCGCGCCTGCCGATACCGTTCATGTGCTGTCCATGAGCGAGAACGTCAGCCCCGTCAGCCCCCTGGAAACCATGGATGCGCAGCAGCCCTGCTCGCTGCTCGGCATCTCAGACTGCACCCTGAAACGGTGGCGTCAGGCTCGATCCGAGGGGCGACAGAGGATTGTTGCACGGGGCTGGCCGGAAGGCCATGGCTCACCCTTTAGGCGGGGGCGTCCCTCGCCACTTCAGGCGGGCAACACCCGCCCAGGATCAGGGATTCCGGAACACGTCATGGTCGCCGACCCGGCGCCAGCGCAGGCGTAGTTCGCCGTCGACGGTGACGCGCTCGAACGTCGCACGCCCATCGGGCGACGTGAAGGACCATGTCATTTCGAGAATGCCGGGTGCCGAGTGCACTGATTTCACGCGCAGGGATGCCGGCCACGGAGCGGCGGGGTTCGCGGCGAAGGCGTCGCAGGCAGGGATGAACTTGTCTCGGAGCACCGTTCGGAACTCGGCCAAGTGCTCCGGCTTCAGCCGTCGCACATCTGAGTCGAACGCCGGTGTCGTCTCGAACTTCACAGCGAGTCGAGGTGGGCGAGGAGCTGGTCACCGTCGTCGTGGACGGTGGAGCGGCCGGCCGCAATGTGCTCATCCACTTCCCGTTCGCGTTCCTGCCACCGTTTGGTCCAGAACCATGCCTGATCAGCTGCTACCGGCAATGCCGGGCGCAGCTCGATGACCCCGTCCGTCCGCTCCGTGATCTCAAGCTGCGCACCGGGCTCGTCAAGGTGCAGCCGGTGCCTCAGCTCGCTGGGCAGGGCAATGAGGCCGCGGCGTTGCACGCCGACGTAGCCATGGAACTCTGCACTGGACATGTGCCCAATACTCCCACACTGCCGCAAAGCAGCCAAGCAGCCAAGCAGCCAAGCAGAAATGCGTTAGCGAGCAATAGCCCGCGTCTCTCACCGCCGTGCATGTGTGAGGCATGACACCTCGCATCGCTTCGCAGCTTGCCGCTATCGAAGTCGCCTGGGCGCCGGCACCGTCCCCGTGGCATCGCGACCACCCGCGTCCCGCGGAACCACGCCGACGCCCGCCGGGCAGGGGGCATCACCGGTCAGCCCCTGATGTCGCGCGGATCGTGCCCGTAGCTGCTCCGATCTCCGATTCGTCCGTTCCTATCTCGGACGATGTGCTCCACCTTCAGACCGCGCGCGAGTTCGCGGCCAGCCTCGATGGCCTCGGCTTTGGTGTCGTAGGACTCATCGATCAGGCCGTGGCTTTCGATGCGGTTGTGCCACCGGCCGTCCTCGTGGAATGTCTCCACATCTCCATCGGGCATCGCAGCTCCCTTCCACGCCTCGGGTCTACACCGGGACGAGCGCGCGCAGGACCCCCTTGCGCGTGACTCGATCTCTCATTAGGAAGCCACCCAGAACGTCGGTGCGCGGTGCAGAACCGCCGCCGATGGGGCGGTCCGCGCGGCCCCGCGCGAGTGGCGACGTCGTCCCGCCTGCGCAGCCGCCCGCGGGTAGACTCGCCGCTCGTGACTGCCCGCCCGATGCCCGCCTGGATCGCCCTCGGCGGCGCCGTGCTGACCGGGGTCATGACCGCGGTGCAAGCGCGCATCAACGGGCAGCTCGGGCTGCGGCTCAGTGACGGCATCCTCGCTGCGACGATCTCGTTCGGGTCGGGCCTCGTCCTGCTCATCGTGCTCACCGCCGCGCTGCCGGCGGGCCGGCGCGGGTTCACCCGGCTGGTCGCCGGCCTGCGCGGGCGCACCCTTCCCTGGTGGATGCTGGTGGGCGGCGCCGCGGGCGCCCTCACCACGGCGACGCAGGGCCTGGCGGTCGCGATCATCGGCGTCTCGCTGTTCACCGTCGGCGTCGTCGCCGGGCAAGCCATCTGCGGACTCGTGCTCGATCGCACCGGCTACGGGCCCTCGGGTGTCGTCGCCGTCACCATGCCGCGTGTCGCCGGCGGCGCGCTGGCGATCGCGGCCGTGGTGCTCTCGCTGCAGGGCGGCGTGCTCGGCCACGTGCCGTGGTGGATGCTGCTGCTTCCCCTGCTGACCGGCATCGGCATCTCGTGGCAACAGGCCACCAACGGCCGCCTGCGCCAGCGCATCGATTCGCCCATGACCGCGACGCTCGTGAACTTCATCGGTGGCACCGCGATCCTGCTGGTGGCCACCGGCATCCACCTCACCGTCGTCGGCCCGCCCCAGCCCGCGCCGACCGACCCGTGGCTGTACCTCGGCGGCGTGCTCGGGGTGATCTACATCATCATGTCGGCGGCACTGGTGGCCTACACCGGCGTGCTGCTGTTCGGCCTCGGCTCGGTGACCGGGCAGCTCGTGACCGCTTACGTGCTCGACCTGGTGTGGCCGGCCGAAGCCGCGGGCGGCTGGCTTCTGGGCCTGATCACCATCGCGCTGGCGATCTGCTCGGTGGTCGTGGCCGCAGCGCCCTGGCGCCGCCGGCGCCGTCACGCCTGACCCGCCGCCGACGTCACTCCCGACCCGCGGCGCCGTTCTCCTGGACCGCGGCGTCCTTCCCCTTGTCCGCCTTCTTCTTGCGCACGGGCATCCGGCTCACGTGCCCGCGAGCGTCGACGGCGGTGCGGCGTCCGATCTTCGCACCCGGCGGCTTGCCGCCCACGTACAGCCAGCCCAGCAGCACCTCGTTCTTTTCCAGGCCGTGGGCCTTCGCGACGGCCTTGGCGCGGGTGTAGCCGCCGGTGCGCCAGATGACACCCCAGCCGGCCTCGTCCAGCAGCAGGCTCAGCGTGTGGGCGACGCCGGAGGCCACCGCCTCCTGCTCCCACCGGGGCACCTTGCCGCTCTTGCGGAAGCTCGCCACCACCGCGATCAGCAGCGGCGCGCGCAGCGGCTTGCGTGAAGGCTCGTCATCGCCGGCGGCCTTCGCGATCGCGGCGCCCAGGCGCACGCGGTCGTCGCCGCGCAGTTCGATCAGGCGCCACGGGCGCAGCGAAGAATGATCGGCCACGCGCCCCGCGGCCGAGACCAGCGGCAGCAGCTCGGCGTGCGTGGGCGCCTCGTCGGTGACCTTCGACCACGAGCGCCGGGCGCGCACGGCCTCCAGCGCGCCCGACATGTCAGTCCTCGGCCGGCGTGAAGCTCAGCGACAGCGAGTTCATGCAGTACCGGTCGCCGGTGGGGGTGCCGAACCCGTCGGGGAACACATGCCCGAGGTGCCCGCCGCAGTTCGCGCAACGCACCTCGGTGCGCTCCATGCCGTGCGAGTTGTCCTCGAGCAGCTGCACGGCCTCGGGGCGGATCGACTCGTAGAAGCTCGGCCAGCCGCAGTGCGAATCGAACTTCGTCCCCGCCTGGAACAGCTCGGCGCCGCATGCGGCGCACGTGTACAGTCCGGCGCGGTGCTCATCGAGCAGCTCGCCAGTCCAGGGGCGTTCGGTGCCCGCCTCGCGCAGCACCGCGTATTGCTCGTCGGTCAGCTCTTCACGCCACTGCTCGTCGGTCTTCGTCACGCGGTAGGTCATGTCGACTCCTTCTGTCTCCATTTAACCGCTGTTCGCAGGGGGTGGCTCCGTCTCGGCGTCAGAATGGTCACATGCCCGAGACGATGGATGCCGGTGCCGACGTCGCCGCACGCTACGACCGGTTCGCGCGGCGCGAAGCGCCCGGCAGATCGTCGCTGTACGCGGCGTGGGCGGCCGGTGTCGCGCGCGATCCGGTGCTGTGCGCCCTGCTCGGCCGCATTCCGGCATCCCACCGCCAGCCGCCCCTCGTCTTCGCCGTCGCCCGCTTGCTCGGGTCGGGGGAGCCGGACTACCCGGTGTGGCGACAGTGGCTGCTCGCGCACGGCGACCAGGTCGTCGCCGAATGCGGCCGCCGCAGCCTGCAGAGCAATGAGCCGCTGCGCTGCGCGGCGCTGCTGCCGGCGCTGAGCCGCATCGCCGGGCCGGTCGCCCTGCTCGAGGTGGGTGCGAGCGCGGGGCTGTGCCTGTACCCCGACCGCTACTCGTACCGCTACGTCGCCGACGACGGCGAGCTGCGGCTCGATCCGATCGGCGGCCCGACACCGGTCGAGCTGACCTGCCGCGTGACCGGGGCGATGCCCGCCGTCACACTGCCCGATGTCGTGTGGCGCGCCGGCATCGATCTGCAGCCGCTCGACCCGGCGGTGCCGGACACCGCCGCCTGGCTGACCGGACTGGTCTGGCCGGGCGAGACCGGGCGCGCCGAGCGGGTGCACGCGGCGCTGCGCATCGCCGCCGCCGACCCGCCCCGGCTGACCGCAGGCGACGCCGTCGACCTGGTCGGCCGCATCGCGGCATCCGCCCCAGCCGATGCGACCCTCGTGGTGACCACCCCCGGCGTGCTCGCCCACATTCCGCACGCCGGCCGCCGCGCGGTGATCGCCGCCGCGCGCGGGGCCGGACATTGGATCACCCTCGACGACCCGGGGCTGCACGATGGGTGGTCGGTGCCGATCGACGAAGACACCTGGCCGGGCGGGTTCGCGCTCGCTCTCGACGGCGAGGTGCTGGCCGCGGCCGACCCGCTCGGCGGCACGCTGGCCATGCTCCCGGGCTGAGCCGGTCTCGCCGGTTAGCGTGAAGAGGTGCCCCTTTCCGACCGTGATCGCGCTCTGCTGGACTTCGAAGCCCGCTGGCAGCGTCACGACGCCGAGAAGGAGGAGGCGGTGCGCACCGAGCTGAGTCTGACCCCGGCGCGCTACTACCAGCTGCTGGGCCGGCTGCTCGACTCCGCCGAGGCCGTCGCATACGACCCGATGCTCGTGCACCGGCTGCGGCGTCTGCGCGACAGTCGCGAGCGTGCCCGCACGGCGCGATCGGCCGCGCTCACAGGTACAGCCGGATAGCATTCTCTGGTGCCGAGGACGATCTACCCCAAGGACCGTTTCGACGACCTCCCCGCCGACGTCGAGCGGATCGGCGTGCACCGCGCCGAGAACCCCCGCCTGCGCGTGGGGGTCATCGTCATGTGGTCGGCCATCGCGACCATCGTGCTGGTCGCCCTCGGCGTGTTCGGCACCATGCTCGCCACCGGCCGCATCGGTGCCGGCACCCAGGCGCCGCCCGCCCCTGTCGCCGGAGGCCCCGCCGCCGAGCCCGTCGTCGACACGAGCTATTCGGTGCTCGTGCTCAACGCCACCGGCGAAGACGGTCTGGCCGGCGCCATCAGCGACACGATCATCCAGGGCGGCTGGTCCGCCGACGACATCATCGCGGGCGAGGCCGGCAGCGACGACTTCCCGGCCACGACCGTCTACTACCCGACGGCTGAGGACGAGGGCGCCGCACGCGGCCTGGCCGAGGTGATCGGCGGCGCCGAGGTCGCGCTCAACGATTCGTATCAGCCCACTGACGACGCGACCACCGAACCCGACGAGAGTCAGGCGCGTCAGCTGGTCGTGGTCATCGGCCTCGACCGCGCCGGCGGCTGACCCACGAACCGCTTCGCGGGGGCTGACCGACGAACCCGCTTCGCGGGCGGCCCGTCCGCGCGGCGCGAAGACACCCTTCGGCGGCGGGTTATCCTTCCTCGGTGACCCTTCTCGCATCGTCGCGGCCCGCCCGTCGCCGCGCGACACTGGCGGCTGTCGCGATCGCCTCGTTCGCGCTGCTGGCCGGCTGCGCCCCCGCTGAGCCCGCGCCCACCCCCAGCGCCGAGACCCCGACGTCGACGCCCACGCCCACCCCCACCCCGACGCCGACACCCGAGCCGGTGTTCGCGCCGCTGACCGGCGCCGAGGTGACCATGGCGATCGATACGCCCGCCCTGTCGGCGAAGATCGACAACCACTGGGACGCGCGGCCGCAGTGGGGCCTGGACCACACCGACATCGTCTTCGAAGAGCTCGTCGAGGGCGGCCTCACGCGCTACGTCGCCGTCTGGCACTCCGACGTGCCCGCCGAGATCGGCCCGGTGCGCAGCATCCGTCCGATGGACCCCGACATCGCCTCGCCGCTGGGCGGCATCATGGCCTACTCGGGCGGTCAGGCGCGGTTCGTGTCGATGATGCGCAAGACCGAGCTGCACAACGCGATCCACGGCGGCGCCGACGACCGGTTCATGTACCGCGCGACGAGCAAGCGCGCGCCCCACAACGTCGTGCTGAAGGCGAAGGACATCGTCAGCGCGTACGGCGACCTCGCCGCGCCGAAGGCGCAGTTCCTCTACTCCGACGAGGGATGGGCGCCGGAGTTCGGCACGCCCTCGGCCGGCATCGACCTGCGCTTCTCGCCCCAGTCGCCGAGATCGTGGACGTGGGACGCGGGCTCGGGCACCTACCTGCGAGCGCAGGACGGGCGCAAAGACGTGGATGCCGGGGGCGCACAGCTGTCGGCGGTGAACGTCGTGGTGCTCAGCGTCGCGATCGACTGGTCGTACGGCATCGTGCCGCGCACGATCATGGTCGACGAGGGCGCGGCATGGATCTCGACCGGCGGCAGCGTGCTGACGGGCACCTGGAGCAAGGACAGCCGCACCGACGCGATCACGATCCGCAACGACGCCGGACGCACCATCAAACTGGCCCCCGGCAACACCTGGGTCGAGCTGGTGCCCACCGCCGGCAGCGTCACCGTTCGCGGCTGACCGACTCCGCGTCGCGCGGCTTGCACTCCCCATGGTCGAGTGCCAGAATGGGTTAGCACTCACGCTTAGAGAGTGCTAAAGACTGAACGTCACGTCCGGGAGGGACGACACACTTATGGCAAAGATCATCGCTTTCGACGAGGAAGCCCGCCGCGGCCTCGAGCGTGGCCTCAACACGCTGGCCGACGCCGTCAAGGTGACCCTGGGCCCGCGCGGCCGCAACGTCGTGCTCGAGAAGAAGTGGGGCGCCCCCACGATCACGAACGACGGTGTCTCGATCGCCAAGGAGATCGAGCTCGACGACCCGTTCGAGAAGATCGGCGCGGAGCTCGTCAAGGAGGTCGCCAAGAAGACCGACGACGTCGCCGGTGACGGCACCACCACCGCGACCGTTCTGGCTCAGGCGCTCGTGCGCGAGGGCCTGCGCAACGTCGCGGCCGGCGCCGACCCCATCTCGCTCAAGAAGGGCATCGAGAAGGCCGTCAAGGCTCTGTCGGACGAGCTGCTCGCCGACGCCAAGGAGGTCGAGACCAAGGACCAGATCGCCGCGACCGCGTCGATCTCCGCGGCCGACACCGAGATCGGCGACCTGATCGCCGAGGCCATCGACAAGGTCGGCAAGGAGGGTGTGGTCACCGTCGAGGAGTCCAACACCTTCGGCACCGAGCTCGAGCTCACCGAGGGCATGCGCTTCGACAAGGGCTACATCAACCCCTACTTCGTCACGGACCCGGAGCGCCAGGAGGCTGTCTTCGAGGACCCGTACATCCTCATCGCGAACCAGAAGATCTCGAACATCAAGGACCTTCTGCCGATCGTCGACAAGGTGATCCAGGAGGGCAAGGAGCTCCTCATCATCGCCGAGGACGTCGAGGGCGAGGCCCTGGCCACGCTCGTGCTGAACAAGATCCGCGGCATCTTCAAGTCGGTCGCCGTCAAGGCCCCCGGCTTCGGCGACCGTCGCAAGGCGCAGCTGCAGGACATCGCGATCCTCACCGGCGGCCAGGTCATCACCGAAGAGGTGGGCCTCAAGCTCGAGAACGCCACGACCGACCTGCTCGGCCGTGCCCGCAAGGTCATCATCACCAAGGACGAGACCACGATCGTCGAGGGTGCCGGTGACAGCACGCAGATCGAGGGTCGCGTGACCCAGATCCGTCGCGAGATCGAGAACACCGACAGCGACTACGACCGCGAGAAGCTCCAGGAGCGCCTCGCCAAGCTCGCCGGCGGCGTGGCCGTCATCAAGGCGGGTGCCGCGACCGAGGTCGAGCTCAAGGAGCGCAAGCACCGCATCGAGGACGCCGTCCGCAATGCGAAGGCGGCCGTCGAGGAGGGCATCGTCCCCGGTGGTGGCGTCGCGCTGATCCAGGCGGGCCAGCGTGCCTTCGGCGGTCTCGAGCTCTCGGGCGACGAGGCCACCGGTGCGAACATCGTCAAGGTCGCCATCGAGGCTCCGCTCAAGCAGATCGCGCTGAACGCGGGCCTGGAGCCGGGCGTCGTCGCCGCGAAGGTGGCGGAGCTGCCGGCCGGCCAGGGCCTGAACGCCGCGACCGGCGAGTACGTCGACATGTTCGCCGCGGGCATCATCGACCCGGCCAAGGTCACCCGCTCGGCGCTGCAGAACGCCGCGTCGATCGCCGGACTGTTCCTCACCACCGAGGCGGTCGTCGCCGACAAGCCGGAGAAGACCCCGGCCCCGGCCGGCTACCCGACCGGCGGCATGGACTTCTGATC
>JAEXHA010000037.1 GCA_023450335.1 Actinomycetes bacterium
CCGCCAGAGGTCTCCCTCGAGTGCGCCGAAGCGCCGCTCGGCCGCGGCGGCGACGCGGGCCGCACGCGCGGGGTCGTGCCGCAGCAGGGACCGGGCCAGGTTCAGCTCCGATTCGCCCTGTGCCTGACGCATGCGCCGGGCCCCGAAGACCTGGATCGCGGACTCCAGCAGCCGTTCGGCCTCGGTGGTCAGCCCGGCGTCACGCAGCACCTGCGCGCGGTCGAGGTCACCGATGGCCGCGTTGATGTCGGACTCACTGGCCATGACCTTGCGGGCGCCCACCATGCGTGCGAGCGCACCCACGAGGTCACCTTCCAGCAGCAGGACGTACCCGAGGTTGTGCTCTGCGACCGCCATGGCGTCGGGGTCGGGGTCCTGCGTGTAGTCGGCCAACGCGCGGTCGAGGTCGAGGCGGGCGTCGGCGAGCGCCCCGACCTGCATGTGGGCGACGCTGCGGTTGAGGTGCATGCGCGCACGGGCACGCGGCGACGCGTCGAGGCCCGCGATGCCGCGCGTGAGCAGCTCGATCGCACTGGTCGGGTTTCCCCGCGTCAGGGCGATCAGGCCCAGCTGGCCCTCGAGCACCGCCTTCGTCTCAGCCGAGATGCCCGTCAGAGTGAGGGCGTCCCGGCACAGCGACTCGGCGCTGTCGGGGGCACCGCCGTGCGAGGCGAGGTAGGCCCGGGTGCCGGCGATGCGTGCCTGCAGGTCGGGCTCGGTGGCGCGTTCGGCGGCCGCGGTGAGCAGACGTCGCGCGGTGGCGTACCGCCCCACGTTGCTGTGTTCGAGGGCTCGCCGGTACAGCTCCTCGGCCGAAAGGGTCACTCCCCCAGTGTGCCGCCCCGGCCACGTCAGCGGCGCATCCCACTCACACCGTGGGCAACTCCTCCTCGGCGAGCGCCTCGGTCACCGCTGCGGAGATCTCGTCGGTCACCGCGGCGGCGACCGTCGGCCGATCGCCGGTCCCGTCGACCGCGGGCTGCAGCCGGGCGGCGATACGCCCGGCCACCAGTGGCGCCGCGAACGAGGTCCCGCTCCACACCGCGAACCCGCCGCGATAGTCGTCGGGGTCGATCGTCTGCCTGCGCAGCTTGTACTCATCGTGTCGCGCGGTGGCCTGGACGCCGCCGAGGAATTCGGGCATCGTGCTGACGATGCCCGCGCCGGTGGCGTAGGTGCCGACCCAGGGGCCGACGTTCGAGAACAGCGCCGTCGAGCGCCGGCTCGGGTTGAGCGCGCCGACCGACAGGTGCGCGGCGTAGTCGTCGGGCTGGATGCCGTTGTCGGACCCCGGCCACGCCCACAGCGACGCGGGGAACGACGGCCGGTCGATTGCGTCGTTGCCGGCGGAGGCGACCACGACCGTCCCCATGGCGCGCAGCGCCGTGAGCAGGTCATGCAGATGACGGCTGTAGAGACCGTCCTCGGGGGTCTCGTGGTAGTAGCTGAGCGACAGACTCAGCACGTCGACCGGACGCCCGCCGCTCTGCCCCGAACGGTGCCGGAAGACGAGCACCGCGAGATCTTCGAGAATCTGCAGCAGCGTCGACTCGGTGACGATGCCCAGGCCGTTGGCGACGCGGATGGCCAGCAGGTCGGCGTCGGGCGCCGCCTGACGCACGATGCCCGCGATGAAGGTGCCGTGACCGGCGACTGCGTCGATCTCGCCGTCGAGGGGCCCGTACAGGTCGGGGTACACCTCGGGGTTCGCGTCGTCGGTGAGCCCCAGCGGGCGCCCGTCGAGCTCGACGTGGCGGTCGACGATGTCGTCGGGCAGCCACGAGTGCGTGCCCGCGCCGGTGTCGAGGATCGCGACGACGGGGCGCCGCCGGCCCGCGGGCACCTTCGAACGGCGCGGCGCCGGCCCGATCCATGCCACCGGTTCGCGACCGCCGCAGCCGGGCTGTCCGTATTCGCTGACGGGGTTCGTCTTCGTGTACGGGTTGGTCTTCGTGTACGGGTTCGTCTTCGTGTACGGGTTGGTCTGCGTGAACGGGTTCGTCTGCGTGAACGGGTTCACGCCGATCGGGTCGACCGAGACGATGTGGTCGAGGCCGATGCGGTCGACGCCGGCCTTGCGCAGCACCTCGGCGATGTCGCGGCCGCGCAGACTGCGCAGATCGGCGCCGAGCGCCTCCCGCCGGATGCGCTGCAGCACGCGCCAGGCGTCGGGCAGCGAGGGCGACTCGGTCGAGGCCGCTTCTGACGGGGTCAGCTCGATCCGCAGCACCGGCGCGGCGCCGGGAACGACCGGCTCGTCGAGCGCGTCTTCGTCCTTCGGATCCACGCGCGCGCCGCTGAGCCGCTCGCGCTCGATCCCCCAGCCGAACGACTCGGCTGCCGCTTCGATGCGGGCGACGTTGTCGCGCAGGCGCACGGCACTGGCCGTGCCGTCGTCGCCGACCCCCGAAACGAGCAGTCGATGGGGCACGTAGGCGGTCGGGAAGACCCGCATCGGCTCGATCGGGTCAGCCTGTGGATCGAGCACGACACCGGTCGTGATCGACCCCCGCGCGCGGTCCTTCCAGCTCCATCCCTCCGGCTGCGGCATCGCCTTGCCCACATCGACCATGTTTGCTCTCCCCTTTCGGCCGCGCGACGCGGCCCCCATCCTCGCCCTGCCCCAGGGCCTGTCGTCAGACTTCGAAGTGCGGTGTCAGCAGATCGCCCGCAGCACCGGCATCCGTCGTCGCATCGAGCACGACCCGCAGCTGCACCATGCCCTTGGGCACGTCTTCGAAAGCGAAGCGGCCACCGTCGGCGAGCGTCGACTGCTCGGTGTCATCGTGGCGCAGCACGACCGAGGTGGCGGGCCCGTCGACCCATCCGTCGATGCGGTGGGTGCCGCCGCCGGAATCGGTCAGATGCACCAGCACGTTCGTCGTGCCGTCACTGAACTGCAGCGTGAGAGTGTCGGCGTCGCCGCGCGTGGCGGTGACCGCATCGGACTCGACCAGCGTCAACAGTGCATATTCGTGCGCGAGGTCGTCTGCGGCGACGGCGGCGACCATGCGGTCGACGAGGTCGACAGGCATCGGGTCGACGCTCTCCCAGGTACGCCGGAGTGCACGGAAGAGCAGGGCATCGGATGCCGGAGTGTCAGCCATCGGTCTCGTCCTTCCAGCCGTCGGCGGCCAGCGCCGTGCGCAGCTTGCCCAGGCAGCGTCCCCGGGTCGGGCCGATCGAACCGACCGGCATGGCCAGGTCGGTCGCGATACGGGCGTAGTCGGGACGCTCTTCGAACGCGATGACCCGCAGCAGGCGCCGGCATCGGTCGTCGAGGGTGCCCACCGCGTGCCACAACCGCCGGTCACGGTCGGCTGTCTCGACACGCGATTCCGCGGATTCGTCGGCGGGCAGGTGCGGCTCGAGCGTCCCGGGCTCGACGGGGCTGGTGCGCTGATGCGCGCGAGCGACCCGCCAGGCCTCGCGGCGGGCGCATGTGGTGAGCCAACCGGCCACCGCCCGGGCCTCGGTGATCGAGTCGTGGCGGCGTACCAGAGTCAGCCAGGTGGTCTGCACGACGTCTTCGGCCAGGCCCCGCTCGAGGCCGTAGGCGCGGACCACGTGCCACAGCACCGGCGTCAGCAGGCGCACGAGGCTGTCCATGGCGCGCGTGTCGCCCGCGCGCCAGCGCGCGAAATGATCGGCCGCCTGTACCCAGATCGAGGCGTCGCCGAGGGTTGCGTCGTCGCCCTGGTCGCCCCGGGTCGGCGCAGGGTCGGCTTCAGTCATAACGCCCATTGTGGCCACACTCGAAGGAGCACTGCCACCACCCCCGTGATACATGACCTTCTGAGAAAAGTCTCGCGCGTCCTGCGCGGAGGCATTCGGGGGGGCCGAGCCACGCGCCCCACGTCCGCCGTAGACTCACCGCATGGCCCCGCTCGTGTATGTCTGCGCACGGCCGCAAGCCGAAGCCGCAGCCGCCGAATTCGACTCGTTCCGCACCAGCGCCCGGCTCGCCGAGGGCGAGATCGAGCGCCTCGACCTCGTACACGAGGAACTGCCGGACGATGCGTTCACGCGCTGGCGCGGCTTCGTGGTCGGGGGCAGCCCGTACAACGTCACCGACCCCGAGCCGACCAAGACCGCCGATCAAGTGCGGCTGGAGGCGTCACTGACGCGCATCGCGCACGCGGCGGCCGGCGGCCAGACGGCGGCGCTGTTCACCTGCTTCGGCATCGGCGTCGCCGCCCGCGCACTCGGCGGTGAGGTGACACGCGGCTTTCCCGAAGACACCGGGCCGACCACCGTGTCGCTGACCGACGACGCCGCCGGCGATCCCGTGTTCGGTGGCCTGGCGGCCACATTCTCGGCATTGACGGCACACAAGGAGGGGGTCGAGACCCTGCCCGAGCGCGCCGTGCTGCTCGCGACCAACGATGACTGCCGGGTGCAGGCGTTCCGCGTCGGCGACCGCCTGTACGCGACGCAGTTCCATCCCGAGCCGACGGCGCAGGCGTTCGTCGACCGCATGGCCGTCTACCGCAATGACGGATACTTCGACGCCGGCCACTTCGACGAGATCGCCGGGCGCGTACTGTCGGCGTCGCTCACCGAGCCGGCGCGGATCCTTCAGTCGTTCGCGCGTACCTTCTGATCACGACCTGCGCGGATGCCGGTGACCCGTAGGATCACCGGGACGACGAGAACCACGGCCGCGGCGATCCAGGCGGTCACCGCCACGGGTGTGGATTCGGGGTCGGCGGTGGTGCGGGCGATGCCGATCCACGCGAGTCCCCACGCCATGGCGAGGCCCGGCGCGATGCGGCCCCGCGTGCCCCACGCGATGGCGGCCCCGAGCAGGGCGACGACCACCAGCACCGCGACGCCCCACGCATCGGCGGCCTCATCGGACTGCGCCGGCACGACCTCGGCGGCGAGCCAGGCGGTGACGTTCGCTACGGTGGCCAGCGACACCCAGCCCAGGTGCAGTCCGACGGTGGCATCGGCGAGGATGACATCGGCCCAGCGGCCCGACGGCCGCGCGACCAGCGCACGGATGGTGATCGACAGCGCGACCACCAGCAGCACGATCGCGATGACCGTCGAGATCAGGTTCAAGAACTGGGCCGCGAGCAGCCAGCAGCCGTTCAGGACAGCCGTGAGTGCGATCCACCACCCGGTCGCACGCTGCCTGCCGCGGGCACGCTGGCCCGGCAGTGCCTGCCAGATGGCGTAGCCGATCATCAGCACGTAGATCACGGTCCAGATGCTGAAGGCCGGGCTGCCGGGGGCCAGCACCGTGGCATCGGCCGAAAGCGCGCCGTCCTGCAACTCGCTCACATTCGTGCCACCGAACAGGCCCACCCCGACCATCGCGGCGATGATCATGAAGACCACGGCGGCGATCACGACGATCTGGCGGGCGAGGTCGCGGGGTTGTGCGCTCATGCGGTGACAGTATCGACTCGGCGCACCCGCCCACAGGGGGTTGACAGCCCCCCGGCCTGCCCGTCGCTGGGACCATCCTCACGCCGAGAGGATCCGTCTCGCGGCTCGAGAGGAGCGGTTCAGCGAGGCGGACCGGCGACCACCGCGGAGTCGGACGGGACGACGAGTACGCCCCCCGGTGCGGCGCCTCCGGCATCCGCGCCGCCGGCATCCGCGTCTCCGGCATCCTTCGCCGCCGCGCCCCCGGCGTCCCGCGCGGCCGTGGCGATCCAGACCTGCTCGTCGGGGCGCAGCGGCACCGCCCACGGTTGGGCTGACAGGTTCACCAGCACGCGTGCCGCGCCCCGGTCGAGTTCGTAACGGCGCCCACCGGGCGCTTCGGCCGCGGCCGCGCCGCGCTGCCCGTATCGGGGGTCGCTCAGCTCGGGGCGCTCCCGGCGCAATGCCGCCAGCCGACGGTAGAGAGCCAGCAGGCGGGCGTGGTCTCCGGCATCCACCTCTGACCAGTCGAGCTTCGACCGCTCGAAGGTGCCGGGGTCGTTCGGGTCGGGCACGAGCGACTCGTCCCACCCCATGCGCGCGAACTCGGCCTTGCGGCCGCGGGCCGTGGCCTCGGCCAGCTCGGGTTCGGCGTGCGAGGTGAAGAACTGCCAGGGCGTGGTGGCACCCCACTCCTCACCCATGAACAGCATCGGCGTGCCGGGGGCCGTGAGCGTGAGCACGGCGGCCACCGCCAGGCGATCGTAGGAGAGCGTGGCGGAGAGCCGGTCGCCGGCGGCCCGGTTGCCGATCTGGTCGTGGTCCTGCGCGAAGGTGACCAGCCGCCAGCTGGGCACCTCGGGCGGCAGCGGTGAGCCGTGGTCGCGGCCGCGGAAAGACGAGTGGGTGCCGTCGTGGAAGAACCCGCCGGTCCACGCCTTCGGCAGGGCATCGAGCGCGTCGAAGTCGGCGTAATAGCCGGCCGTCTCTCCGGTGAGGGCGACGTGGACGGCATGGTGCCAGTCGTCCGACCACTGCGCCGCCAGACCGTGCCCGCCCTGGGTGCGCGGCAGGATCATCACCGGATCGTTCAGGTCGCTCTCGGCGATGAGCGTGAGCGGCCGCCCGACGTGGGTGCTGAGGGCATCGACGCGCTCGGCGAGCTCGGCCAGCACGTGCTGGGGCTGGTCGCCGGACTCGTGCAGCGCATGCACGGCGTCGAGCCGCAGACCGTCGACGTGATAGTCGCCCAGCCACATGAGGGCATTGCCGATGATGTGCTCGCGCACGGCGCGCTCGTCGAGGTTGACGCTGTCGCCCCACGTGTTGCGGGTGCCATCGCGCAGGTAGGGGCCGAATTCGGGCAGATAGTTGCCGGACGGGCCGAGGTGGTTGTAGACGACGTCCTGGATGACGGCGAGGCCGTGCGCGTGGGCGGCGTCGACGAAGCGCTGATAGGCCGCCGGGCCGCCGTACTCCTCGTGCACGGCGTACCAGAGCACCCCGTCGTAGCCCCAGTTGTGTGTGCCGTTGAAGGCGTTGACGGGCAGCAGTTCGACATGCGTCACACCCAGGCCCGCGAGGTGGCCGAGCATGCCGGCGGCGGCATCGAGGGTGCCCGCGGGGGTGAACGTGCCGAGGTGGAGTTCGTAGATCAGTCCGCCGGCCAGCTGCCGACCGGTCCACGCGGAGTCGGTCCAGATGTGGGATGCCGGATCGAAGAACGCCGACGGAGCGTGCACACCGTCCGGTTGGCGCCGCGAGCGCGGGTCGGGCCGGATCTGCTCGCTGTCGCCGAGGACGAAGCCGTAGGTCTCGCCGTCAGACAGCGACAGGTCGGTGCGCCACCACCCGTCGTCGCCGACCGGCGCGAGCTCGGCATCGTCGTGGCCGGGGCGGCGGAGTCGCACGCGGGTTGCGTAGGGCGCCCACACCTCGATCATGATCTCGCTCCTTCGGCGGCGGTCGGTCGGTTCGGCTCAGCATCCATCCTCGCGCTCAGCCTTCGGCTTTCAGCAGCGCCACGGGGTAGCGTGCCAGCAGATCGGCGAGGGCCACCTCGGTGCCCGAGAAATGCCGGCCCGTGAGCACATCGACGGTGGGCCCGGCGTGGCGCAGCAGCACGGTGTCGCCCCACCCCCCGCGGGCCGCCAGGCCGACCGGCAGTCGGGTCGCGACCGTGAGAGCGCCGCCGCGGTCGAACGCGATCGCATGCTCGGCCGCCTCGCCGACGACGGTCATGGGCGTGTACCGGGTGAACAGTGCGGGGTGGTCACGGCGCAGCCGCAGAGCTCGTGAGGTGACCAGGAGTTTCGCGGCGCCGGTGTCGTCGACCGGCGGCGGCATTCCGGCATCCACGTCGGCGAGCAGGCGCCGCCGCTGCGCGAAGTCGACCGGCCGGCGGTTGTCGGGGTCGACGAGCGAGAAGTCCCACAGCTCGGTGCCCTGGTACACGTCGGGAACTCCGGGGCCGGTCAACTGCAGGAGCTTCGCCGACAGCGCGTTCGACCACCCGGCATCCCGGATCTCGGCGACGAACGCGTTCACGATCGCCACCGCCCGGCCGTGCGCGGTCGCGACGACCTCGAGCACGCGCTCTTCGAACGCGGTGTCGGGCGCCGCCCACGAGGTGCGCTCCCCCGCCTCGCGCGCGGCCTTGATCGCATAGGCCCGCAGCCGTTCGGGCGCGGCGGGCCACGCACCCACGATCGCCTGCCACAGCAGGCTGTCGAACGGACCGTGCCCGGTCGAGGCGATGCCACGCAGCCGCTCGAGCACGCCGGCCCAGCGCTCGGGCACCTCGGCGAGCACATGCAGGCGTGCGCGGACGTCCTCGCTGCGCTTGGTGTCGTGGGTCGTCAGCGCCGTCATGGCCAGCGGCCACGCCGCCTGTCGCCGGGCGAACGCGTCGTGGAATCCGGCGCGGTCGAGCCAGAACTGCGAGGGATCGCCACCCACCTCATTGAGAGAGGTGAGACGGGGATACCGGTAGAACGCGGCGTCTTCGACCCCCTTGGCCATGACCGGGCCGGTGGTCTGCATGAAGCGACGCGAGAACTCGGTGCCGTGCTCGCCCACCAACGGGCCGAGCACCGCCAGCGTGTCGGCGAGGTCGGCTCGGCGTGCGGTCGCGTCGGCCACGGCCGTGGTGATGTGTTCGCGCCCCGCGGGCAGGTACGAGCGGTAGACCGGGAACGAGGCGAGCAGTTCTGCCAGCGCGTCGGTGGCTGATTCCACGCCGAGCCGGTCGCGGATCGGCGCGGGCAGGCACCGCACGAGGCGCGCGGTCTCGGCGGCCTGCGCCTCATCGCCGACGGCGCGCTTGGTCGTGTGGATGAGCTCGGTCCAGTCGTGAGCCGGCAGCCCACTGTCGGCGCGCAGCGCCTCGTCGAGCGCGTCGAGGCGGGCGCGGCCGCGCGGGTCGACGAGCACCCGGTCGATCTCGGCGAGCGCGTCGTACCCGGTGGTGCCGTCGACGGGCCACCAGCCGGGCAGCTGTTCGCCGTGCTCGAGGATCTTCTCGACCACGATGTACGCCGCGGTGCCGCTCTGCCGCACGACGGCGTCTTCGAGGTCGGCGAAGTAGCCGCCGGGGTCGGCCAGCCCGTCGGGGTGGTCGATGCGCAGCCCGTCGACGAGCCCTTCGCGGAACCACCGCAGCACCTCGGCGTGGGCGGCGGCGAACACGGCGGGGTCTTCGACGCGGACGCCGGCCAGCGTCGTGATCGTGAAGAACCGGCGGTAGTTGAGCACGGCGGCCTCGTCCTGCCAGAACGCCGGCTGCCAATGCTGCCGGGCGAGCACGGCGCGCACCGTGTCGGGGTCGTCGGTGGGCTCGTCGGGCGCGGTGCCCTCTGCCAGCGGCAGCACGTGCTCGAAGTAGCGGGCGTGGCCGAAGACGGCCTTCGCGGCGCGAGGTCCCGCGGCGTCGGGGCCTGCGGTGCCGGGCACGCCAGACTCGACGGCGCCGGCATCGTCCGCGGGTGCCGGGACGCCGGCATCCACCCCCGGCGGCACGATCCGCAGCTCGCGCGCGGCGAGGACGTCTTCGAGCGGCGCCCCGAGGATCGGCAGGCACACCCGTCCGTCGCCCGCGTCCCAGTCGATGTCGAACGCGGTCGCCCAGCGCGCGTCGCGCCCATGGGTGAGCACATCCCACCACCACGGATTCTCGGCCGGCACGGCGACGCCGACGTGGTTGGGCACGATGTCGACGAGCACCCCCAGCCCGGCGTCGCGGGCGGCCGCCGCGAACCGGGCGAACGCCTCGGGCCCGCCGCGCGCGGCGTCCACCCGGGTCGGGTCGACGACGTCGTAACCGTGGTCGGATCCCTCCGCCGCCTGCAGGATCGGCGACAGATAGGCCCAGCCCACACCGAGCTCGCCGAGGTAGCCGGTGAGCTCCGCCGCGGCGTCCAGGTCGAACCCGGCGCGGATCTGCAGCCGGTAGGTGGATGCCGGGCGGCCCGCCATCGGGATCGTCTACCCCTCGCCCGTCGACGCCGCCGCGTCGCCTTCGACGACCTCGACGGGCCCGGTGCGCGCGGCCAGCGACGCGGCCACCGAGTGGTCGGTCTCGGGCTCGTCCTCTTCGTGGTCGCGCAGCACGACGAGCGACTTGGCCGACAGTGCGACGACCTCGCCACCGCTGAGCGGCTCGCGGTCGGTGGCCTCGCCGGAGGTGTCGATCACGACCTCCCAGCGAGGGCTCGGCTGTGCCGACGGGATGGTGAAGTCCACCGCTTCGGTACCGGCGTTGAACAGGATGAAGAAGTGCCGGTCATGGATGTCCTCGCCGCGCCGGTCGCGCTCGCGAATGCCGTCGCCGTTGAGGAACACGCCGACCGCGCGCCCGAAGCCCGACTCCCAGTCCTCGGGCTGCATCTCGGTGCCGTCGGGGCGGATCCAGGCGATGTCGGGGATCGCCATGCCCTCTTCGCGGCGCACCGGCCGGCCGTCGAAGAAGCGGCTCCGGCGGAAGGTCGGGTGGTCGCGGCGCAGCGCCGACAGCGCGGCCGTGAACTCGATCAGCGGCCGGTCCGCGGCATCCCAGTGCACCCACGTCAGCTCACTGTCCTGCGCGTAGCCGTTGTTGTTGCCCAGCTGCGTGCGGCCCAGCTCGTCGCCGTGCGAGAGCATCGGCACGCCCTGGCTCAGCAGCAGCGTCGCGAGGAAGTTGCGCTGCTGGCGGGCACGGACGGTCCAGATCTCGGGGTCGTCGGTGGGTCCCTCCACGCCGTGGTTGTCGGAGCGGTTGTGTGATTCGCCGTCGCGGTTCTGCTCGCCGTTGGCCTCGTTGTGCTTCTCGTTGTACGAGACCAAGTCGCGCAGCGTGAACCCGTCGTGCGCGGTGACGAAGTTGATCGATGCCACGGGGCGGCGCCCGGAGTGCTCGTACAGATCGGCCGAACCGGTGATGCGCGAGGCGAACTCCCCCAGAGCCTGCGGCTCGCCGCGCCAGAAGTCGCGCACGGTGTCGCGATATTTGCCGTTCCACTCGGTCCACTGCGGCGGGAAGTTGCCCACCTGGTACCCGCCCGGGCCCACATCCCACGGCTCGGCGATGAGCTTGACCTGCGAGACCACCGGGTCCTGCTGCACCAGCTCGAAGAACGCGGCGAGCTTGTCGACGTCGTAGAACTCGCGGGCGAGGGTGGATGCCAGGTCGAAGCGGAACCCGTCGACGTGCATCTCGAGCACCCAATAGCGCAGTGAGTCCATGATCAGCTGCAGGGTGTGCGGATGACCGACATTGAGACTGTTGCCGGTGCCCGTGTAGTCGGTGTAGTACCGCTTGTCGTCGGCTTCGACCCGGTAATAGGCGAGATTGTCGATGCCGCGCATCGACAGAGTGGGGCCGAGGTGGTTGCCCTCGGCGGTGTGGTTGTAGACCACGTCGAGGATGACCTCGATGCCCGCGGCGTGCAGCGAGCGGACCATGGCCTTGAACTCGTGCACCTGCTGGCCGCGGCGCATCGCGTACGTGTTCTGCGGGGCGAGGAAGGCGATCGTGTTGTAGCCCCAGTAGTTGGACAGGCCCTTGTCCTGCAGGACCGAGTCGTTGACGAACTGGTGCACCGGCATGAGCTCGATCGCCGTGACGCCGAGCTTGAGCAGGTGATCGATGATCACGGGGTGCCCGATAGCGCCGTAGGTGCCGCGCAGCTCTTCGGGGACCTCGGGGTGCAGCTGGGTCAGGCCCTTGACGTGCGCCTCGTAGATGAATGACTCCGCCAGCGGCGTCTTGGGCGCGCGGTCGCCGGCCCAGTCGAAGTAGGGGTTGACGACCACGCCCTTCATCATGTGGGCGGCCGAGTCGTCGTCGTTGCGGCCGTCGGGGTCACCGAACGGGTAGCCGAACACCTCCTGACCCCATTCGACCTGCCCGTCGACGGCCTTCGCATACGGGTCGAGGAGCAGCTTGTTCGGGTTGAACCGCAGCCCCTGCGCGGGATCGTGCGGTCCGTGCACGCGGTAGCCGTAGCGCTGGCCCGGCTCGACGGTGGGCAGATACACGTGCCAGACGTACGCGTCGACGTCGCGCATCTCGATGCGGGTCTCGGCGCCGTCGTCGTCGAACAGGCACAGTTCGACGCGCTCGGCCCCCTCGCTGAACAGCGCGAAGTTCGTGCCGCTCCCGTCGAAGGTGGCACCCAGCGGGTACGCGTTTCCGGGCCATTCCAGCATGCGGGCCTCCATGCTCTGCAGTCAGACCGTGCTCTGGGAGTCAGACTACTTGCCCCGGGTGTTCCGTTCGCAGGGGATTCCGGCCCGAGGCGCCCGACACGCCGGGCGACACGCCCGGGATCCGCAAAATCTCCTGCGAACCGAACGGGTGGGTGGGTCGGGTGCGGCGGGCGCGGGCTGCTCGTCGAGGTAGGCGGACAACGGGCGCGTGCGTCGGGCGCGTCAGCGCAGCGCGATCTGCTCGTCGAGGTAGTCGGACAACGGGCGCGTGCCGCCGGCGGCGTTCCAGCGCACGTGCGGCACCGCGGCGATCGAGATGAGCGGGTCGGCCGCGCCCCCGGCATCCACCACCGACAGGTCGATCTCGTGCCACCCGAAATGGAAGACCTCGCCCTCGGCGAAGCCGCCCCGGTGCGCGGCGGCGGCCCGGTCGGAGCGCTCCCGCTGCGACTCGGCGGTGAACCCGCGGATCGCGTCGTGCCGGGCCCGCAGCACCTCACCGGTCGCGAAC
>JAEXHA010000057.1 GCA_023450335.1 Actinomycetes bacterium
TTTGTCGGCTGCGCCGATCGCGGCGCCGAACAACCCCGGGAACGCGATGGGCATGAGATCGAGCGACTGGCCGTTGGCCAGCTGCATCGACACGGCGATCATCGCGTTGCGGCCGACCGGTGCACCCGTGATCGAGACCGCATCACGGTCGGTGAAGTCGCGCGCCGCGATGGCCTTGAGCCGGTCGGTGGCGTACGAGACGTCTTCGGGTCCGAACTGCTGCACGAGGTTGGGCACCCAGGCGCCGACCACGCTGCCGGAATGCGTCTGGTCGCCGCCGTAGTGCGCGGCGACGCCGCGGATGAGGTCGGCCAGCCACTCGCGGGCGGCGGGCGTCGACATCGACACGACGCGGTAGGTGTCACCGTCGATCTCGAACACGGCGAACAGCGCGTCGCCCATGAGGTTGTCCCGCGTGGTCTGGCTGAGGCCCAGATCGGCGGTGGTCGTGCCCTGCAACGACCCCGAGGTCGTCGTCGTGGTGGTGCTGTACGAACTGACGCTGGTGCCCGACCGGTCGTAGCCGTAGTCGGTGGTTCCGTACGACCGCCCCGACGTCGCTCCGAAGCTCGTGGCGAACATACGCATGCGCGTCTCGAGCGTCCCGGTGATGGCACCCTGCGTCTGCTGGTCGAAGTGCCGTTCGATCTCGATCAGCCGCGCGTTGCGAATGACCGGCGCGTCGCGGTCGTCGTACATCGCCGCGCGCGGTGTGTGCGAGAGCTCCACGAGCCGATCGTGCAGCGCGTTGGCGCGTGCACTGTCGCGAGCGTTGAATGCCCGAGCGCGGACCTCGCCGAAGATTCCGATGCCGAGGAACACCACGCCCAGCAGCAGGAACACCCAGCCGATGAGCACCTGACCACCCATGAACGCGGTGGCGTAGTCCATCGCGCCCTGCGTGAACAGCCCCGCGAAGGCGAGCGAACTGAGCAGCCACACGGCGAGCACGATGATGCCCCATGTGAGGAAGCCGCGCTTGCGCATTCGACGGGCGGCGGCTGACATCCCGCGCACCACACTCACGAGGTCTCCCCCGGCTGCGTCTGGCTGTGTTCCCCGATCTCGACCTGCGTGTTCCCCATGTCCGCTCCCCAGCGCTTTCACTCACTCACGTATGCACAAGTGGGCCCCATGGTAACGAGTGGATGCCGGGAGGCGTCAAGGGGTCGACGAGACTCACGTAAAAGGTCCGGGAAGGGCTGCGCGTGCCTCACCTAAGAATGTCCGCGTAGTTCCCTGGGGTGATGAGTCGGGAGCTGTCGATGGCGTCACGTCGTGAGATCACGAAGAAGTTCGCCCGCGAGTACGCGAGAGCGGGCAAGGCGGAGAAGGGTCGGCTGCTGGATGAACTCGTGCATGCGACCGGGTGGACGCGTGATCACGCGCGTCGCGCGATCCGCGCCGCGAACGCACGCAAGGGAGCTGCCAGGGCGCAGCAGCGCAAGCCGCGGCCACGGAAGTATTCCTACGACGCGCTGATCGTGCTGCAGGAGGTCTGGCGACTGTCCGGCCAGCCCTCGGGAAGTACCTCGCCGCGATCATGGACGACACCCTGGAACGCCTCGTCCGGTTCCGCGAGCTCGGCAAGGTGGCCCCGCGCGTGACCGACCAGGTGCTCGACGAGTTGCGGGCGATGTCCGCCGCGACGATCGACCGGTATCTGAAACCCCACAAGGACGCTGTGCACCCGGTCGCCCTGTCAGGGACCAAACCCAGCCACATCCTGCGGTCGTCGATCCCGACGCGAACGAGCATGGACGACCCGCTGACCGTCCCGGGGTTTCTGGAGTTGGACACCGTCGCGCACTGCCGCCACACCCTCAAAGGCGAGTTCCTGCGCACCCTGACGGGCACTGACCCTGTCGCGGGGTGGACGATGCTGCGCACGATCCGCAACAACGCCTACATGCACGTGCACGGCGGCCTGGAATGGATGCGCCAGCACGCACCGGTCCCGGTCGCCGGCGTCGACTTCGACAACGGATCGGAGTTCATGAACTGGGGCGTGATCGCCTGGGCCGACACACACGAACTCCCCGTCACGAGGGGACGACCCTACAAACACAACGACTGTCAGTCTCTTTCTGCCCGATCTCGCAAGGATGGGGTAGTCCTGGCCGGAGCGCTCTGACCCCTGCATATGATTGGCCCCCGTAGGGTGCCTTGGCGTTGATCTGTCGAGCCTCCGGCCGGGCGCGCAGTAACCGCTGCCGCCGGATCGGGCGTGACCTGATAGGAGCCTGGAGCAGTCTTGACAACGCGTCCCCATGACAGTCCTGTCCACCCGCCGGCGACAGCGTGACACCACGCTAACCGGTGAAGGAGACAGCACACATGACCGAGATCGAGTCCGCCCGTTCCCGGCACGTCGTCATCGGTGTCGACACCCATAAGCACGTCCACGTCGCCGCGGTGATCGACTCAATCGGGGGACTTCTCGCGACGCTGACGATCACGACCGACACGGCCGGGTTCCGACAGCTCCTGGAATGGGCGTCGACCTTTGGGAAGATCATCGCGTTCGGCATCGAGGGCACCGGTTCCTACGGGGCTGGGCTGACCTCGTTCGTTCGCCGGAACGGCCACAAGGTTGTCGAGGTTTCCCGTCCTGACCGCCGGTTGCGCCGGCTGAATGGGAAGTCCGACACGCTCGACGCGGAGAACGCCGCCAGGTCCGTACTCGCGGGGTTCGCGACCGCGATCCCGAAGACCGCGGACGGGGCCGTTGAGATGATCCGGCAGCTGAAAGTCGCGCACGATACCGCGGTGAGAGACCGCACTGGCGCGATGATCACCCTCAAGGCGATGCTCGTCCACGCGACCGAGGACCTCCGCCGGGAGACGGCCAAGAAGACGCAGAAGATGGTCGCCAGGCACTGCGCCGCGCTCCGTCCGCGCGGGCTCGAAACACCCGAGGACGCGAACCGCCACGCCCTCAGGTCAATCGCGAAACGCTGGATCGCTCTCAACGACGAGATCAAGGAGCTCGAAGCACAGATCGAGCAGCTCGTCCTGCAACGAGCACCTCATCTGCTCGACGAGTTCGGGATCGGCGTCGACACCGCCGCGGAGATCCTCATCGTCGCCGGAGATAACCCCGAGCGGATCCGCAGCGAGGCCGCGTTCGCGAAGCTTGCTGGAATCAGCCCCGTCCCCACCGGATCCGGGATGACCAGCGGGAAGCATCGCATCAACCACGGCGGTCACCGCCAGCTCAACGCCGCGATCTATCGGACCGTGATCGTCAGGATGAGATTCCATGAGCCCACAATTGCCTACGTCGCCCGGCGAACCGCCGAGGGCAAGAGCAAACGCGACATCATCCGTTGCCTGAAACGCTACGTGATCCGCGAGGTCTACCACCTCGTGAAGACGGACCCGCGAACGGGCGAAATCGTGAGTTGACAACTATAGGAGCATCAACGCGTGCGGTTCAGCACCTCCACCAGCCGGTCTTCCGCACCGCCCAGATGCCTTTCCAACACGGCCAGGGCTCCGGCTGCGTCGAACATCGCCAGGTGATCGAGGATCGCCTCGTGGTCCGAATGGATGCCGTCGACCGACACGAGGCGCTGTCCCTGAACTTGCGCCATGCACAAATGAACCTCGCTGACCAGAGAACGGTACGCACGGCTCATCCGCTCGCTGTCCAGCGCATCGACGATCGCGGTGTGGAACCGCATGTCCGGCTCGACCACATCCAGCGACGATCCACCTCGGAAGCGCGCGATCTCAAGATCCGCAGCCCGCGCCTGCAGCGGAACCGTCCCGCGCGCCGCCAGCTCCCGCAGTGCCTGCCCCTCGAGCCGCACGCGAGTGCGGTAGATGTCACGCACGGAGTCTTCGTCGAGTTGACGAACCCGCGCGCTGCGATGTGCCGTCCTTTCGAGCAGCCCCTCCGCAACGAGCTTCTCGATCGCCGCCTTCGCACTGGGCCGCGCGACCTCGAAGCGCTCTGCCACCCGCGCTTCGGTCATCGGCTCACCCATCGCCAACTCCCCGCGGAAGATCATGCGCTGCAGCTCTGCGGCGACGGCATCGACCACGCCGGTCACCTTCACGCTCATGCGCACCTCCACGTTCGAGACTACGGCTCGGCCGACCGCGCCGAGTCAGTATACTTGTCTGACAATCTTACGAGTGAAGATCTTCCCCGATGAGAGGACCGTCGATGCCGACGATTGCCCCCCGCTTCGCCGACGCGCTTGCCGGCGCTGCCGTGACCACGAGCGAACGCGCTCTCGACCGATTCGCCCACGCGCACGACGCCTCCCATTACCTCCTCGTCCCCCAGACCATCGCCACCCCGCAGGATGCGGACGCGGTCGCAAGCGTGTTCGCCGCGGCCCGGGCCGCTGGGCGCCACGTCACGTTCCGTTCGGGTGGCACGAGCCTGTCGGGTCAGGGCGTCACCGACGACGTCCTGGTCGATACCCGCGCGGCGTTTCGCCGCATCGACGTCGGCCCTGCCGGCCGCACTGTCCGGGTGCAGCCGGGTGCAACGATCCGCCAGACCAACATGCGCCTCGCCCGCCACGGACGTAAGCTCGGGCCCGACCCAGCCAGCGAGATAGCCTGCACGATCGGCGGAATGATCGCCAACAACTCCAGCGGCATGGCCTGCGGCATCGAGGACAACAGTTACCGCACCCTGCGTTCGATGGTGTTCGTGCTCCCCAGCGGCACCATCATCGACTCGGCAGACCCCGATGCATCACACCTCCTCCGCCGACGCGAGCCCGAGCTGCACGCGGGTCTGGCAGTCCTCCGGCAGCGACTGCTCGCGTCGACGTCGGCTGCCGAGATCGTGCGCCACCAGTTCTCGATGAAGAACACGATGGGCTATGCGATCAACGCGCTGCTCGACTTCGAAGACCCGCTCGACATCCTCACCCATCTCATTGTCGGCAGTGAGGGCACCCTCGCTTTCGTGGCCGAGGCCACCTTCGACACCGTGCCGGTCCGCCCCCATGCGTCGACCGGGCTGCTCATCTTCCCCTCCCTGCAGGCGGCGACCGCCGCGCTGCCCGCCCTCGTGGCGACGGGACTCGCGACGATCGAGCTGATGGATGCCGCGTCGCTGCGTGTCGCGCAGGATCTGCCGGACGCTCCGGCTGCCATCCGCCGACTGGCCGTCGCTGGGCATGCGGCGCTGCTGGTCGAGTTCCACGCCGATACCGCCGCGGACCTGCACGCTCGTGAGGCCGCCGCCGCCGACCTGTTCGCATCACTGCCACTGTCGACCCCGGCGTCATTGACGACCGAACCGGCCGAGCGGGCCGCCATGTGGCTCGTGCGCAAAGGCTTGTACACGGCGGTCGCCGGCGCGCGTCCGAGTGGCACGACTGCCCTGCTCGAGGACATCGTCGTGCCCGTCGAACGCCTGCTGCCCACCTGCCAGCGGCTGATCAAGTTGTTCGACGCGCACGGATACGAGAACTCAGTGATCTTCGGTCATGCGAAAGACGGCAACATCCACTTCATGCTGAACGAGCGCTTCGACGACCACGCGCTGCTGGCCCGCTATGAACGATTCACCGCAGACCTGGTCGATCTCGTGCTCGCCCAGGGTGGGTCGTTGAAGGCCGAGCACGGCACGGGCCGCATCATGGCGCCCTTCGTGCGCCGCCAGTACGGTGACGAACTGTACGAGATGATGCGCGAGATCAAGCAGTTGTGCGACCCGACGGGCATGCTCAACCCCGGGGTCGTGCTTTCGGATGACCCGGATTCGTACCTGCGCGACCTCAAAATCACCCACACGGTGGAAGAAGAGATCGACCGGTGCGTCGAGTGCGGATACTGCGAGCCGACCTGCCCGAGCAAGGACCTCACGCTGACGCCTCGCCAGCGCATCGTGTTGCGCCGCGACCTGGCGGCCGCCGAGGCTGCCGGCGACACTGCCCTGGCGACCGAATTACGCCAGGACTACGAGTACGACGGCGTGCAGACGTGCGCGGTCGACGGCATGTGCGCAGTGGCATGCCCAGTCAACATCAACACCGGTGATCTCGTGCGCCGGTTGCGGGCCGAGTCGCGCAACCCGGTACTGAACGCGGCATGGTCGGCGGCGGCCCGCGCGTGGGGACCGGTGACCCGAGTAGGCGGCGCCGCGCTGACGATGGCGAAGACGATGCCGGCACCACTGGTGTCGGCCGCGACAAATGTGGGCCGGGCGGTGCTGGGTGCCGACACGGTGCCCGCGTACTCGACGGCGCTGCCGCGCGGAGGCCAGGCTCGTCCGACCGCCGACGGCGACCCCCGCACCGCCGATGCGGTCTTCTTCGCCGCCTGCATCGGGACGATGTTCGGCCCGGAGACGACCTCGCACGGTGAGCCGCTCGGGGCGACAGCAGCGTTCTTGCGGCTGGCAGCGCGGGCGGGCGTGAACCTGGTGATCCCCGACGGACTCGACAGTCTGTGCTGCGGGACACCGTGGAAATCGAAGGGCTTCCTGGACGGCTACCAATCGATGACAGCGCGAGTGCTCGACGTGCTCGCCTCCGCCAGTGGCGGTGGGCGACTGCCGATCGTGTGCGATGCGGCATCGTGCACGGAGGGCCTGCAGACGATGCAGCAGGTAGCGCGAGCCGCTGGCACGACGGCCCCCGAGCTTCGTTTCGTGGATGCCACCGTCTTCACCCGCGATCGCATTCTCGACCGGCTCGAGGTCACGGCACCGACGGGGTCGATCGCCCTGCATCCGACCTGCTCGACGGCGTCCATCGGCGCCGACGGCGCACTGCGCGAGATCGCCGAGCGCATCAGCGATGAGGCTTACGTGCCGGACGCATGGGGCTGCTGCGGATACGCCGGCGACCGGGGACTGCTGCACCCCGAATTGACGGCGTCGGCAACAGCGGCCGAGGCCGCCGAGATCAGCGCCCGCAGCTTCGACGCATACGCGTCGGCGAACCGCACGTGCGAGATCGGTATGACCACAGCCACCGATCGGCCCTACCAGCACATCCTCGAGCTGCTCGAAACAGCGACCCGTCCGGCGCGGGTGGACGGAACGCCGATGGCAGGACGCTCACCGACAGTGAGTGCGTAGCGACGGTAATCAGTGGCGCTTCGGCGCTCGCCCATGCGCTGCGGCGAAGGCTTCGAACACGCGGCGACGATCGGGAATCGACGGGACGCACCCCATCACCTCGGTGGCGAGGCTGCCTGCGAGCAGTCCCAGACGGAAGGCATCAAGCTCGTCGTATCCCTGCGCGATGGCCGAGGTGAACACGCCGCAGACGCTGTCGCCGGCTCCGGTCGTGTCGACGACCTCGGCGCGCATGGCCGGTTGCACGATCGGCGGCGTGCCGGCACGGTGGAACACGCCACCTTCGGCACCGAGGGTCACCAGCACGGCACCAACCGTTTCGAGCAGCTTCTCCGCGGCGCGGTCGATGTCGGGCTCACCCGCCAGCTGACAGGCCTCGATCTCGTTGGCGATGAGATAGTCGACGTGCTCGAGCACATCGAGCGGCGTTGCCATGGCGGGAGCGGCGTTCAGCACGACCCGGACGTCGGCGTCGCCGGCCGCCCGGATCGACTCGAACGCGACGGCATCCCCGACCTCGTACTGCACGAGCAGAAGCGCCGCCTGCCCCAGTGCCACGCGATCTTCCGGCAACAGCGACTGCAGACCGGCGTTGGCGCCCCGCTCGACGACGATCGAGTTCTCTCCGTCGCGGTCGACCGTCACGATCGCCCGACCGGTCGCGCCGGGCACGGTGCGCACGCGCCCGGTGTCGATGCCCGCGTCAACCAGCGCCGTCCGCACCCGCCGACCCCAGTCGTCGTCGCCGACCGACGCGAGCAACGTCGTGGGACTGCCGAAGAGCCCTGCGGCTATCGCTTGGGACTGGCCTTTGCCACCGAGGAACTCGAGCGTCTCGTCGGCGATCACCGTCTCACCGGCGCCGGGCAGGGCGGGCACCGTCAGGAGGATGTCGTGGTTCGCGCTGCCGACCACGAACACCTGCGCCGCCGCATTGGCGGACGCCGCCTCGGACACCGGCATGCGCTCCCCAGTTCGACGAGGTTCAAGGACTCCCAGTCTATGAAACGGTCCGCGCTTCCGGCGCCGTCATCGCAGGAACGCGGCGGCCACTCCCGAGTCGACGGGGATGTGCAGCCCGGTCGTCTTGGCGAGTTCGCCCGCGCACAGAGCCACGATGGCGTTCGCGACGTCGGCGGGCAGTACCTCCAGACCCAGCAACGTGCGGCTCGCGTAGTACTCGCCCAGCTTCTCTTCGGGTACCCCGTAGGTCTTGGCGCGCTGCGCACCCCAGCCCGAGGCGAACAGTCCCGAATCGCGTACGATCCCGTCGGGGTTGATGCCGTTGACGCGGATGCCGTGGGCACCGAGCTCTGCGGCCAGCAGGCGCACCTGGTGTGCCTGATCCGCCTTGGCAGCCGAGTAGGCGATGTTGGTGGGGCCGGCGAATACGGAGTTCTTCGAGGCGACGTACACGATGTCGCCGCCCATCCCCTGCGCGATCATCGCGCGAGTCGTTTCGCGCGAGACGAGGAAGGACCCGCGGGCCATGACATCGTGGAGCTTGTCCCAGTCGGCTGTCGTCGTCTCGACGAGACTGCGCGACACCGACAGGCCGGCGTTGTTGACGACGAGATCGACTCCGCCGAACGCGAGGGTCGCCTCTCGCACCAAGTCGGTGACAGCGTCCTCGTCGGTGACATCGGCGGCAACGCCGACGGCGACGTCCGTCGATCCGATTTCGGCGGCGACCGACGCGGCCACATCACCGTCGAGGTCGGCAATCACGACGCATGCACCTTCGGCGGCCAGTCGCTCGGCGCTGGCGCGACCGATTCCGCCAGTCGCGCCCGTGATCACGGCAATGCGGCCGGCCAGCGGACGCGGTTTGGGCATCCGCCGCAGCTTGGCCTCCTCCAGCGCCCAGTACTCGATGCGGAACTTCTCGCGTTCGGGTACCGGCTGATAGGTCGACAGCGCTTCGGCGCCGCGCATCGCGTTGATCGCGTTGACGAAGTATTCGCCGGCCACTCGCGCGGTCTGCTTGTCCCGACCGAAGCTGAACATACCCACGCCCGGGACGAGCACGATGCGCGGATCGGCGCCACGCATCGGCGGCGAGTCCGGCTCGGCGTTGCGCTCGTAATAGGCGCGATACTCGTCGCGGTATGCGGAATGCGCCTCGGTGATGACGGCCAGCGCCGCGTCGACGTCGACAGTGTTGTCGACGTCGGCGAACAGTGGCGTGACCTTCGTGCGGAGGTAGTGGTCGGGGCAGCTGGTGCCGCGCGCTGCCACCTCGGCGGCACGTTCGCGGGAGACGAAGTCGAGAACCTCGGGGGCGTCGATGTAGTGCCCGACGACACGCTCGTCTGTGGCGGCCAGACCACGAATCGTCGGCAGCAGCGCGGCGGCCCGCTCGCGCCGCTCGGCACCAGCGAGGGGCTCACGTCCCGGGATGACAGCGCCGAACGGGTCTGCTGTGCCGTGCGCGGCGATGTACTCCTCGGCCGCGCGGATGATCCACATGGAGTTCTGCTCGCACTCCGCGCTGGTGTCGCCCCAGGCGGTGATGCCGTGGCCGCCGAGGATCGCACCGACCGCGTCGGGGTGCGCCTCTTTCAGCGCTGCGATGTCGAGTCCGAGCTGGAACCCGGGTCGTCGCCACGGCACCCACAGCACGCGGCCACCGTAGATGGACTGCGTGAGCCGCTCGCCGTCGGCCGCATTGGCGATCGCGATGCCCGAATCCGGATGCAGGTGGTCGATATGAGCGGCGTCGACGAGCGTGTGCATCGACGTGTCGATCGACGGGGCCGCCTGCGGCTTTCCGTGGATGCAGTAGTCGAACAGCGCGACCATCTCGTCCTCATGCTCGATCCCGCGGTAGACGTCCTTGAGCGCGAGCACCCGGTCCCGACGCAGCACCGCGAGTCCCTGCGGGGCGAGGGTGCGCAGGTCACCGCCCGATCCCTTGACCCAGACCAGTTCGACGTCGCGGCCGCTGGCCGGATCGACCGTTGTGCCCTTGGCCGAGGTGTTGCCCCCGCCATAGTTGGTGTTGCGCGGGTCCTCGCCGATGCGGTTACTACGGTCGATCAGGTCGCGGACGGGTTGGGGATGGCTCATGGCGTTGTTGCATTTCTGCCGGCAGGGCGGCGGGTGAAGAGGGGTGGGCAGTGGTGCGTGGGAGGTCAGGCGGCGCGGGCGGCGCTTCGCAGGTGCGCGTCGATGAACCCGCGCGCGTGGCGGGCCAGGTCGACGTTGTCGGTCCACAGGTCGCGCCAGATGGCGAGGGTGTAGCTCAGGTTGGGGTCGACGATTGCGGACGAGAAGCTCTCGAAGGTGACGATGCCGCGGTAGTCAACCTGCTTGAGGGCGCGGAAAAGCCCGGTGAAATCGACGGTGCCGCTGCCGAGATACCCGCGGTGTCCCTCGCCGATGTGGATATAGCCGAGCCGATCGCCGCAGTCGAGCACCGCCTGCCCCATGTCGGTCTCTTCGATGTTCATGTGGTAGGTGTCCAGGTGTACGAAGAGGTTGTCGGCGCCGACTTCGGCGATGTAGTCGACGGCCTGGCGACCCGTGTTGAGCAGGTTCGACTCATAGCGGTTGACGACCTCGAGCCCGACCGGGATTCCGGAATGCCCGACCTTCTCGCAGAACTCACGGACCGCCGCCACGGAGTTGCCTCTCCCCCGTTCGGTGACGGGCCGGTCGTACTTGCGCAGCGCGCCGAAGATCACACCGCCGACGTAGTCCAGACCGAGGTCACGGGCGACCGAGGCCGCGTCTCCCAGCAGGCGGCGGCCGGCCGCGACGATCTCGGGGTCGTCCGATGACACATCGGTGGCGGCCGAAAGACCCAGGCTCGCGCTGGCACGGACACCGTACTCGTCGAGGAGGCGCCGAGTCAGCGACACGTCGATGGCGGTCGGGTCCATCATGAGCAGCTCGATGAGGTCGTAGCCGGCGGCGGCAGTCTGCTCGATGGCAACGCGCGCTTCGCGCTCGCTCCAGCCCCCTGCCCAGACGAGGGTGTGGACGCCGATCGGGTTGGGGTACGGGCGGTCAGTCATGCTGTTCTTCCTTGTCTGGGTGCGGGTGCTCGCGCACGGCGAGCAGGGTCTTCATGACGCTTCCGAGGACACCGTCCACCGCGAACGCATCGTGCACAGCGGTGAACTCTCGGTACAGCCGCGCGTAGACAGCAGCCGCGTCGGGGTCTGGAGTGTACGAATCCTCGGCGTAGTGGACCAATGCGTCTTGGGCGGCCTGCACGGTGGCGAACTCGCCGGCGGCCACAGCCGCAACGGCGGCGGCCCCGAATGCGCTGCCTTGCGCCGTGGCCGACACGGTGATCTCGCGGTTGAGCACGTCCGCGTAGTGCTGCATGATCCACGGCGCGTGGCCCGGCAGCCCACCGGCGGCCACGACGGTGGTGATGCGGGTGCCGGCGGCTTCAACGGTCTCGAGAATGCGACGGGCGCCGTATGCGGTCGCCTCGACGAGGGCTTTGAGGACGTGATGCGGCTCGGTGTGCAGGGTGAGCCCCAGAATGAGGCCGGTCAGCCGCTGGTCGACGAGCACCGAACGGTTGCCGTTGAACCAGTCGAGGGCGAGAAGGCCGTGGACGCCGGCGGGCACAGCCGCGGCACGAGCGCCGAGTTCGGCGATGTCTGCACCTACCCCACGGCCGGAGAGGAACCGGTCGGTGAACCAGCTGAAGATGTCACCGACGGCCGATTGTCCGGCTTCGACGCTCACAAGGCCGGGGATGACGGCATCGCGGACGACCCCGCACATGCCGGGGATGTCGGGCAGCCCCGTGGCGGTCGGGGGCACGACCGTGATGTCGCAGGTCGAGGTTCCCATGACCTTCACGAATGTGCCGGGCCGGGCGCCCCCGGCGACGCCGGCGGCGTGCGCGTCGAAATGCCCGACGGCGACGGGGGTTCCCACCTCGAGCCCGGTGCGCTCGGCCCAGGAGGCGGTGACGTACCCGGCGATCTCGGTGGTGGGGTGGGCGGTGTCGTACAGCCGGGCGCGCAGATCGGCCAGCACGGGGTCCAGGGCGGCCAAGAACTCGGTGTCAGGAAGGCCGCCCCACTCGTCGGCATAGAGAGCCTTGTGCCCGGCTGCGGTGATGCTGCGGCGCAGCACGGAGGGTGCGGCCGTGCCCGTGAGCTGGCCGACGACGAAATCGCACAGCTCGACCCACGAGTGGGCGGCGGCGAACACCTCGGGGTCTTCGGTCAGGCAATGCCAGATTTTTGCCCAGAACCATTCGGCCGAGTACGTACCGCCGCAGGCACGGATCAGCTCGGGGCGCAGCCGGTGCGCGGTCTCGGTGATGCGTGCGGCCTCGGCGTGGGCGGTGTGATCCTTCCAGAGCCAGGCTTTGGCGGCGAGTCTGTCTTCGAAGCCGGGAACGATCGCCAACGGGGTACCGTCGGCGTCGACCGGCAGGGGGGTCGACCCGGTGGTCGCGAATCCGACGGCCACGATCTCGGCGGGCACGAAGTCATCGATGCTCTCATGGGCGCGAGTGATGACCTCGCGGGCGACCGACTCGAGACCTGCGAGATAGTCGGCAGGCTCTTGGCGCGCCAGCTTGGGATCGGCGCTGAGGATGACGCCGTGATCGCCCGAGGGGTAGTGGTAAACCGCGGTGGCCAGCTCGGCGCCACCGGCGAGGTCGATCAGCAGCGCGCGGCACGAACTCGTGCCGTAGTCGATGCCCAGAGCGTATCGAGCCACGATCCGTCTCCTCTCAGGACGATCAGCGAAGACGATCGCTGTGGACCAGCAATGAACAAAATGAACGGGCGGGGTCGGCCGCGAGGCACAACCCCGCCCGTCGGTCACCGCCTCATCGGCGGCAGGTCACGAGACCTCGACGATCAGAAGTCGTAATCGTCGATGTTGTCGGCCGTGAACATGAGCGGCTTGTCGTACAGGACCTCGCCGTCGGCGCCGATCGTGTAGGTGCCCGCGTCGCCGGCGTCGATGGTCTCGCCCTCTTCGCCCTTGATGACGCCGGTGGCCAGCTGGTACGCCGCGACGGTGGCGACATATCCGAGCTCCGCCGGGTCCCACATGGCGAACGCGGCGCTGTCACCGTTCTTGATGAAGTCGCGCACCGAGCTGGGCAGGGCGAAGCCGGTGGCGAACACCTGGCCGGCCTTGCCGGCGTTGATGATCGCCTGCTGGGCGGCGGGTGCCGAGACGGCGGACGACGAGATGATCACCTTGAGGTCGGGGTTCGCCTGGATCAGGTTGAGCGCGATCTCCTGGCTCTTGGCCGTGTCATCGCCGGCGAACTGCACGGTGTCGATGTAGCTCAGCGATGAGTACCGCGGGTCGGTGTCGATCAGTTCCTTCATGATCTTCACGTGGGCCGTGTGGTTCGGAGCCGACGGCGACGCCGAGATGAAGGCGACCTGGCCTCCCTCGGGCGAGTTCAGCAGCGCGGCATCCAGCATGGTCTCGGCAGCCAGCTCATAGCTGAGCTGGTTGACGAACAGGTCACGGGCATCGACGGCGGCGTCCGCGTCGTAGGTGACGACCTTGATGCCGGCATCGCGCGCCTGCTTGAGCGCCGGGGCGACCGCGTCGCCGTCGATCGCGCTGACGACCAGCGCGTCGGGCGCCTGCGGGATCGCGTTGGTCAGCGTCGCGATCTGCTCGGTCGCCTCAGGCTTGTCCGAACCGATGTACTCGAACTCGAAGCCGAGGTCCTCGGCAGCCTGCTCGCCGCCCACGCGGGCAACCTCGAAGTACGCCAGTCCGGTGAACTTCGGCGCCATGAAGATCTTGGCCGATTCGGCGTCAGCCGGTCCGTCGCCCTCGACGCTCGGCGGCGTGCTCGAACACGCTGCCAGGAGCAGGCTGGCGGTGGCAGCCGCCACGATTGCCGTGACGAGGCGACGTCCCTGTCGTTTCGGATTGAACATGGTCAACCTTTCCTTGTGATCGGCTGCCGGTGCAGCAGCCCTCTTGGTTTCCTGCCGGGTCAGTTCGCGTCGGCGGCAGCGGGTTCGGGTGCGGGTGGTGCACCGTCTGCCGTCCGGCTCTTCGAACTGGGTCCCGAGCGAGGTCGGGTGCCTCCGAATCGACGTCGGAGAAGCTGGATGCCGCTGGGCACGCCGATGCTGCCGATCAGCAGCAAGCCGATGACGAGCGTCTGGCTCGTGCCGGGCACGTTCGCCAGACGCATGCCGGTCTGGATGGTGCCCAACAGGAGGATCGCCAGCAGCACGCCCAGTGCACGGCCACTGCCGCCGCGGATCGAGACGCCGCCGAGCACAACGGCGGTGAGCACGAAAAGGATGGTGCCGTCGGCGTTGTCGCCGCGAGCAGACTGGTACTGGGAGACCCAGACCAGACCGGCCAGCCCCGACATGACGCCACCGAGCGTGTAGGCGGTGATGCGGGTGCGGGTAACGGGTACGCCGGCCATGCGCGAAGCGGCGGCACTGTTGCCGATCGCGTAGCTGTAGCGCCCGAATGATGTGGCCGACATCAGGATGCCGAAGCCGACGGCGACGACCAGCGCGAGCACGACGGTCGCAGGGACGACGCCGACCCAGGTCGATCCCAGCGCGGTGTACTCGGGCGTGATGCCGGTGATGCCGGCATCCCCCGCCATGATGTACGCCAATCCGCGATAGGCGCCGAGAGTACCGAGGGTGACAGCGAGCGATGGCAGCCCGGCCACGGCGACCAGCACACCGTTGAGAGCGCCCAGCAGGCCGGTGGCGATGAGCACGATGGGCAGCGCGGCCGCCAGCGGCAGGCCCGCGACGGACAGCTGGCCGAACATGACGCTGCCGACGGCCAGCGTCGAGGCCAGCGAGATGTCGATCTCGCCGTGCACGACGATCGGGAACAGTCCGAAGGCCATGAGCGCGAAGATCACGAAGAACTGCGCCGAGTTGAGCAGGTTGACCGGTTGCAGGAAGTAGGGCGACAGTGTCGACGACCAGATTGTGGCGAGCACGATGAGGCCGACGAGCAGTAGTTCCCACGCGTAGGAACGGGCCTTGGTCATGACTGCACCTCCATGATCCGGCGGCGCGTGGTCGCACTCTCGACTTTTCCACGCACGATCGCGTCGACGGCGACCGCCAGCACGATGGCGACACCCTGGATGAGCAGACGGTAGAACTCCTGGACCTGCAGCAGGACGAGGCCGTTGTTGATGGTTGCCAGCACGATCGCGCCGATGACCGCGCCGTAGACGCTGCCGGTACCGCCCCAGATGCTGACGCCGCCGATGACGACTGCCGCCAGTACCTGCATCTCGTAACCGCTGGCCAGCAGCGAGTTGATGTTGCCGACCTGTGCACCCAGCAACACACCGGCGATCGCCGCGATGATGCCGGCGCCGACGTAGGCGCCGAGGATGATGCGAGTGCTGTTCAGACCGTAGAAATGGGCGGCCTTGGGGTTCGAGCCGTAGGCGTAGATCTTGCGACCCCATGGCAGGTACCGCAGCGCGATGCCCACGATCACCACGAGCAGCAGCGCGACCCAGACGTAAGCGGGCAGTCCGAGCCAGCTGGCGGTGGCCAGGTCGCGCGCCCATCCGGGCAGCGTGCCACTGGTGACCTCTTGTGCGTTCGCGTAGAACGACACGAACCCGCGGTAGATCGACAGGGTGCCCAGGGTCGCCACGATCGAGGGGATCTGCAGCACCGCCACCAGGAACCCGTTGATGAGGCCCAGCAATGCGCCCAGGACGATGGCCATCAGCATGACGAACGGCTGCAGTCCGGTAGCCGATCCGACGATGTCGTAGATGACATAGGCGCTCAGCCCCATGATCGACCCCACCGACAGGTCGAGGTTGCCGGTGAGCACCACGAGGGTCTGACCGGCCGCGGCGATCATCAGGATGGCAGCGCTGAACAGGATGCTGCGGCCGTTGCCCCAGGTGAGGAATCTCGGCGACAGCAGCGCGAACACAACGCACAGCAACACCAGGAAGACGATGACGCCGAGGAATCGGACCTTGAGCGCTGCCGCGCCGCCGGTGAGGCCGAGGCGTTCGCGCAGCGAGTCGGTGACGGTCATTCTGCCGCTCCCGTCGCGGCACCCGCCGTCGCGGCGGCGAGGATGTTCTCCTGCGTCGCCTCGGCGATGTCGATATCGGCGGCCAACCGTCCGCGGGCGATGACGAGCACGCGATCGCTGACGGCGAGCACCTCGGGCAGGTCGGACGAGATCATGAGGATCGCCAGGCGGTGCGTGCGCGCGAGGTCGCGCATGATGTCGTGCACATCCGCTTTCGTTCCCACGTCGATGCCGTGGGTCGGTTCGTCCAGCAACAGCACCTTGGGGCTGTTGGCCAGCCACCGTGCGATGGCGACCTTCTGCCGGTTGCCACCGGACAGCGAGCTGACCAGGTCACCGACCCCGCCTTTGATGCTCAGCGCGGTGCGCTGCTGTTCGGCGCGCTCGCGTTCGCGCCGCGGCTGCATGAATCCGAATTTCGACAGCGAACGGATGCCGGTGAGCGCGATGTTGTCTTGGATGGTCATCGTCGAGATGATGCCTTCGGCGTCACGGTCTTCCGGCAGGTAGACCACGCCGTTCGCGGCCATCTGGCCGGGCGAGGAGGGCTTGATCGGGGTCCCGTCGACCTCGATGCGACCGGTGACCTGGTGGCCCAGTCCGAAGATGGCCTGCGCGATCTCAGAGCGCCCGGCCCCGACGAGGCCGGCGACGCCGACGATCTCGCCCTCGCGGACGTCGAAGGTGATGTCGGAGAACACGCCAGGCGAGCTGAGCCCTTCGACGTGGAGGCGCGCGGAACCCAGGGGCTGCTCGCGGGCGACAGTCTCAAGCACGACGGAGCGGCCGACCATGAGCCGGATCATCGCGTCGTCGTCGAGCTCGTCGGCCGGCGAGGTCTGCACGTGCGCGCCGTCCCGCAGAACGGTGATGGTGTCGGCGAGCATGCGGATCTCTTCCATGCGGTGCGAGATCCACACGACCGTCGTGCCCTCGGCCTTGAGGCGTGCCACGACCTCGTAGAGCTTGCTCGCTTCGCCGGGAGTCAATGCGCTGGTGGGCTCGTCGAGGATGAGCAGTCGGAGGTCCGACGACACCGCGCGGGCGATTTCGACGAACTGAGCCTCGGCCACGGTGAGTCCCGCCACCAGGCGGTCGACGTCGAGTTCGTAACCCACCTTCGCGAGCAGCTCGGTTGCACGGGTGCGCATGGCTGCGGAGTCGATGAAGGGGCCACGCATCGGGTACTGGCCGGTGAGGATGTTCTCGGCTACCGACAGGTGCGGGAACAGGTTCGGGTCTTGGTAGACGGCGGCCACGCCTGCGGCGCGCGCCTCGAGCGGGTTACTGAACGAGATGGGGTCGCCGTCGAGCAGGATCTCGCCGGTGTCGCCCTCGCGCAGCCCTGTGATGATGCTGACGAGGGTCGATTTTCCAGCGCCGTTCTCACCCACGAGGGCGTGCACGTCGCCCGGGCGCAGGTCGAACGACACATCGCGCAGAGCACGCACGGCCTCGAAGCTCTTCGAGACTCCGCGAATGCTCAGCCGCGCGGTTGTCGCCGGTGCCGTTGCTGCCATGACCGGATGCGCCCCTTCTGACGGAGCGATCTCCGTCGATTCACAGGACAGTAATCGAGATCGACGCAGGAGACAAACAGATGCTCACATTCTGAGCATATGTTCACGGACCGATGCGCATTTCGCACCAAGCTCAGGCACGATATCTCGCAGGCACGGGCCGGCACGCCCGCGCGCAGATCGGGACCGCACGCCCATCGACAGACGCGGTCGGTCGCGGCACGGCGAAAGGATGCCGCGGCGCGGCAATCGGGTGCGGGATCAGTCCGCGGCGAGTTCGCGGGCGACGTCTTCGGTGGTCACGAGGACGTCGATATAGGCACCGGCAAGGGCGCCACGGATCGCGTCGAGCTTGTCGATGCCACCGGCGACGGCGATGACGTTACGCATCGAACGCAGATCGCGGATCGCGATGCCGACGCGCACCTTCTGCAGATCGACGGCCAGAACGCGGCCGCGCTGGTCATACCACTCGCCGAGAATGTCGCCGACGGCACCCTTGACCTGGTAGTCATAGAGCTGCTCTTCCGTGACGACGCCGTTCTGCAGGATCGTGGCGTTCGAGACGGCGCCGCCGATGCCGATGAGCGTCGCATCCGCCGACTTGGCCAGGTCGATGACGCTCGTGACCGCGCGCTCCTTGCGCAGCATCGCGGCCATCTCAGGACTCGACGCCAGAAGCGGTGAGGGCACGAACCGGATGTACTGCGCCAAGCCGTTGTTGGAGGCGCCGTTGACGCGCATGGTGTAGGCGTCGATGCCCCCGGTCAGGGTGGGAAACGTCATGCCCTTGAGCGATTCGGGCCGCAGCGCGAGCAGGGTGCGCAGCACGGTGTCACCCCAGCCGACGCCCACGACGGCGCCCGGTCGCAGGTATCGCCGCAGGTATTGGGCGGCCTCGAGCGCAATGCGCGAGTTCGTGGCCTCGCCCGAGATCCCCCGACCCAGCTGCGGCACGACGACGACGTCGTCGAGGTTGTACCGCTGGCGCAGCAGGCCGGCCAGCTCAAGGCCGCCGACGCCGGTGGTATCGATTTCTATCGTGACGACGCCCGTCTGCTTGGCCCGATCGATCAGTCGCGCCACCGTCGCACGCGAGACATGCAGCCGCGAGGCGATCTGCGCCTGGGTGAGGCTCTCGCGGTAGTACATCCACGCGACCCGCACGAGCATCTCTCGATCGGAGGAGGTGGCCCGGCGAGATGGAACGGTGTCTGCCACGAGTGCCTCCAAGTCGATTCGTTTCACTATACGGGAACGAGCAGATGCTGAACAAATGCTCACTTCGTGCACATATGCGTGCGCAATTCACGAAACACTGGTGTTCTAGGAGGATGACAGTGTCGACATCCATGCTCGCCGTGGGCGACAGCTATCTCCCTCTTGAGCTCATCCGCCCGCAGCTCGCTCCGCTCGCCGCCGACATGTCGATCAACTACCTCACGGTCGACCCGGCAGCGCGGCCGCCGCTGGCAAACATCTCGGAGTATCAGGGCGACCCGGCGGCGATGAGCGCGATGATCGGCGATGCCCAGGTACTTCTCGTTCATGCGGCGCCGGTCACGGCGGACCTTCTCGATGCGCACCCGAGCATCCGCCTCGTCGCGTGTGCACGCGGCAACCCGCTCAATGTCGACCTCGCCGCCGCGGCGGCGCGGAATGTGACGGTCCTCAACACTCCGGCGAAGAATGCCGACTCGGTGGCCGATCTGACGATGGCCTTCGCCCATCTGCTCTTCCGAGGGATCATCCCCGCCACGCGTTGGCTTGCCGGTGAAGCCGATCGCGGCCAGCGTCATCTCGACTCGACGTTTGTCGGCGGGCAGTGGATGGCGCGGGAGCCGCGCGGCGCGACCATCGGCATCATCGGGCTGGGCGCCATCGGTCGGCGCGTGGCCGACCAGGCGGCGTTCTACGGCATGAATGTGGTCGCCTGTGACCCATACCTGTCGGATGATCCACGGTTGGTCTCGTTGGACGAACTGCTCGCCCAGAGCGACCTCATCACTCTCCACGCGAAGGTGACCTCCGAGAACCACCATCTGATCTCTGCGGAGGCGATCGCGCGAATGAAGCCGGGCGCATTCATCGTCAATACGGCGCGGCAGACACTTGTCGATGAGCGCGCGTTGCTCGATGCCCTCATCACGGGGCACATAGGTGGCGCGGCGCTCGATGTGTGCGAACCCGACGGACACTGGCCTGAGCTCGCGCGCCACCCTCGCGTCGTCGTCACGCCACACTTGGGCGGCGCCACCGCGCAGACGCAAGAGCGTGCCTTGGCGATGCTCACCGCCGACATCCGCCGATTCTTGGCCGGCGAGACGCCGGTGAATGTCGTGGCCGGTCACCCGTCCCCGCGTTAGTCCTTCGAACCGGACTCACGCCGCATCCGCCGCATGACGGCGCGGTCGAGATGATCGATATGCACGCTCGATCGACGCGTGTGAGCCGCAGCGCATGCGTTTACGGAAGGCCTCGGCCGATTCCAGTGAAGCCGCGGCGTGCGGAGGCGACCAACCTCAGCCGCGCACGACCGCCGCGAGCTCGTCGGCGACGCGCTGCGCCTCTTCGACCGTCGACGCCTCGACCATGACGCGCACCATCGGCTCGGTGCCCGAGGGGCGCAGCAGCACCCGGCCGGTGTCACCGAGTGCCTCGCCGGCGGCCGCAGCGGCGGCCACGACATCGTCATCTGTCGCCCGCGACCGCTCGACGCCCTTCACGTTGACGAGCACCTGCGGGAAGACCTCCATGACCGAGGCCAGCTCCGCGAGCGACTTCCCGCTGCGCGCCACCTCGGCGCACAGGTGCAGCCCGGTCAGCACGCCGTCACCGGTGGTGGCGAACTCGCTCATGATGACGTGTCCGCTCTGCTCGCCGCCGAGGCCGAAACGGCCCTGGTTCATGCGCTCGAGCACGTAGCGGTCGCCGACAGCGGTGGTTTCGACCGTGATGCCGTGCGCGGCCATCGCCCGGTGCAGGCCGAGGTTGCTCATGACGGTGGCGACCAGGGTGTCGGCAGGCAGGTGCCCACGGCGCTTCATCGCCAGCGCGAGGATCGCCATGATCTTGTCACCGTCGACCACGGCGCCGGTCGCGTCGACCGCCAAGCACCGGTCGGCGTCACCGTCATGGGCGATGCCCAGATCAGCGCCGGTGCGCACGACCTCGGCCGACAACACGTCGAGGTGGGTCGAGCCGACGCCCTCGTTGATATTGATGCCGTCCGGGTCGGCACCGATGACGGTCACCCGCGCTCCGGCACTGCTGAACACCTCAGGAGACACGCCGGAGGCGGCGCCGTGCGCGCAGTCGAGCACAACGTGCAGACCATCGAGCCGGTTCGGCAGTGACGCCAGCAGATGCAGCGAATAGCGGTCTTCCGCATCGGCGAACCGAATCACCCGGCCCACGTCGGCCCCGGTGGGCTGCAGCTTCGGGCCATTCATGGCCTCTTCGATGCGCGCCTCGACCTCGTCGGGCAGCTTGCGTCCGCCGCGCGCGAAGATCTTGATCCCGTTATCGGGCGCCGGATTGTGCGATGCCGAGATCATGACGCCGAAGTCGGCGTCGACGTCCGAGATCAAGAATGCGGCGGCGGGCGTGGGCAGCACCCCGGCATCCAGCACATCCACACCCGACGAGGCGAGACCCGCCTCGACGGCCGCGCTCAAGAACGCGCCCGAGACCCGGGGGTCGCGCGCGATGACCGCGGTGAGCCGCTTGCCGGCAGCTTTGCGCGCCTCGGCAATACGCCCCTGGCCCAGGACGACAGCTGTCGCCTGGGCCAGGGAGAGCGCGAGGTCAGCGGTAAGGGGTCCGTTGGCAAGGCCACGGACACCATCGGTGCCGAACAGCGCCATGAACGCTTAGCGCTTCGAGTACTGCGGAGCCTTGCGGGCCTTCTTGAGACCGGCCTTCTTGCGCTCGATGACGCGGGCGTCACGCGAGAGGAAGCCGGCCTTCTTGAGGGTCGGGCGGTTGTTCTCGGCGTCGATCTGGTTGAGCGCGCGGGCGATGCCCAGGCGCAGGGCGCCGGCCTGGCCGCTGTCGCCGCCACCCGAGATGCGGGCGATGACGTCGTAGGCGCCGGTCAGGTTCAGAACCGTGAACGGGTCGGTGATCAGCTGCTGGTGCAGCTTGTTCGGGAAGTAGTCCTCGAGCGTACGGCCGTTGACGGTGATGGTGCCCGAGCCGGGAACCAGACGCACGCGGGCGATGGCCTGCTTGCGGCGGCCGACGGCCGAGCCGGGAACCGAGAGCACCGGGCGGGGCGCGGCGGCAGCCTCGGCCTCGGTGGCCGGGGTCTCGGTGGAGTAGTTCTGGGGGGTCTCCTCGATGGAGTCAGCGATCTTCGCCATCAGATATGTCCTTGGTCTTTTCGGCGGCGCTTACTGGGCGACCTGGTCGATTGTGAAGTTGGTGGGCTGCTGTGCAGCGTGCGGGTGCTCGCCACCGGCGTACACCTTCAGCTTCGAGAGCTGCTGACGGCCCAGGCTGTTCTTGGGCAGCATGCCGCGGATGGCCTTCTCGACCGCGCGGACGGGGTTCTTCTCGAGCAGCTCCTCGTACGAGACCGAGCTGAGGCCGCCCGGGTAACCCGAGTGGCGGTAGGCGCGCTTCTTCTGGAGCTTCTGGCCGGTCAGGGCCACCTTGTCGGCGTTGACGATGATGACGAAGTCACCGGTGTCGACGTGGTTCGCGAAGGTGGGCTTGTGCTTGCCGCGGAGAAGGGTCGCTGCCTGCGAGGCGAGGCGGCCGAGGACGACGTCGGTTGCGTCGATGACCAGCCACTGGCGGGTCACTTCACCGACCTTGGGGGTGTACGTGCGCGTCACAGTAGTGCTGCTTTCTTGAATCGAACGGAGAGGTTCGTGAATCCCACTCCGGGGTGGTTCGCCGGCCAGAAGGCCATCGAACACGCCAGTGGAGGGCTCACGTTCGCGGTGCCGGATCAGCAGAGCCGAACACCAAAGGGCCATCTTACGGCAAATGGATGCCAATCCCAAACGCCGCGGTCCGCCTCACACGAGCGCGAGCACGACCCCCGCGGTGTTGAACAGCACATGCGCGACGAGTGCCCCACCGAGCCGCCCGGTGATCGCGACGAGCACCCCGGCGCCCACGCCCATCAGCAACGGAGGCAGCAGTACGGTGACGGGAACCGCCGCGCCATGCGGCAACGCGTGCAGGAGGACGAAAAGCACGGTAGTGCCCACGATGGCGATGAAGCCGGCTACGACGGTGCCGAGCGTCGGGAGGCCCAGCTGATGCACGAGGCGTTGCACGGCGCCGCGGAAGAACAGCTCCTCGATGATCGGGGCCAGCACGGCAGATCCGACGGCGAGGACGAGCACGGTCGCGATGCGGTCGAATTCGGTCTCTGCGAAGGCCGGTGCGAGATTGCCCGTCGTCGGCGACACGAGTTCGACGACACTGCGCGCGATGAGGGCGACGAACACGCCGAGTGCGAGATCGATCGGCCTGATATGGATGCCGAGAGCACGCCGGACTGCCGGTCCGGCCATCCGTGCGACGACGAAGGCCCCCACCGCAAAAATGAGGAGCAGTCCGCTGACATCGACGAGCGAGCGCGCCCAGAACGGCCACAGCCCGAGGCCCGAGGTCAGCTGCGGCCAGGCGAGCGCCGCGAACCCAGCCGCAACGTAGAACACGGCTGCCATGCCGAGGCCGAGCCAGGGTCGAGCCCACGCGGCGACGCTGCCGTCGACAGTGGCGCGGCCGTCGGGCGGCGCCCCCGACACGGACGAAGGCCCCGGGCCTGAGCCCGGGACCTTCATCTCAGAGTGTTCGTTCAGCGCTGGGCGGCACGGCGACGGGCGGTCGCGGCGACAACCGCGACGCCACCGAGGCCGAGGGCACCGGCACCGATCCAGAGGGCGGCGGCCGGAATGGTGCCACCGGTGCTGGGCAGCTCACCGGCATCGCCGTCAGCGGCGACAACCTCGATCGGGACGACAGCGATCACGTTGCCGTCCTCGTCGGTGGCGGTGACGGTGTAGTCGCCCGGCGCAGCCGCGACGAAGGTGGCTGAAGCCTCTCCGTCGACGACCGTCTTGTCGACGGAGCTGGTGACAGCCGTCGGCACGATCGAGCTCAGCGTGACGCCGGCGTCCGTTGTGAAGAACGTCACGACATTGATGCTGATATCGATGTCGACGATGGTGATCACGATGGGCTGACCGGGCACGGGCGTCGGGTCGGAGACCGTGATGTCGCCCGGGTCCACCGGGTAGGTCTCAGCGTTGGCGGCGCTCGCGCCGGTGAAAAGCAGTGCGCCGGCGACGACGGCTACAGCAAACGTCTTCTTCAGCATGTTTCGTCAGTTCCCTCGATTGTGGTTTTTCTTCGCGGTGAACAGTCGATTTGTTCTCCACCCACGTTCGACGCTAACGAAGTGTCGATGAGACCGCAACGGGTCACGCGTTACACGTGAGCAACAAACGATTGAACGAGACAGGCATCGGGATGTCGCTTTCCGGACAATTTCAGGCCAGTACGGTGCCTACCAACGACAGACCGGTGAGGGCGGCGTTGTACCCGACGTGAACCAGAACCGCTCCCCAGATGCGCCCCGTGAACAGCACCAACATGCCGCACACCGCGGCCAGCAGGGCCAGAGACACCACCGTCGAGGTCGATGTCTCGCCCACTGCGGCGTGCACGAACACGAACAGTGCGAGTGTGACGAGCCACCCGACCAGCCCGGCGGTTCGCATGCCGAGCGGACGACGCAAAACGTTATAGAGGACCACCAGGACGAGTCCGTGGAAGAAGAACTCTTCGATCAGCGGGGCGACGAGCACGGGGGCGATCAGGTCGATGAACCACCACCCCGAGGCCAGTGACCCATCCACGGTGGTCAATGTGGGAAATCGACTGTCGCCGTCCGCGGCCGATAGTGCGCCCTTGATCACGCGCAGCCCGACTCCGAAGACGACGCCATATAAGAGGTCTGCTGGCCGAAGCTTCAGCAGGCCTACCGGGCGCGAGCGCGAGTACGCGAACAGAACCGGCACGAGCATCCCGAGCCACAAGAGCAGGGTCGCCAGCATCCCGCCGGCGGGCCACACAGTGCGCACGACATACCCGGCGACGAGGCCGATGCCGACACTGAGCAGAGCGCCCGCAAGAAGCATCTCTCGCCAGCCATGAACCGTCCGCCCGCCCAAGCGCCAGTCGGTACGGCGCTGCTGCTGCGAACGACGCGTGGGTGTCTCGGTAGGCTGATCCGGCACGCGCCCACGTTACTGGAGGCACCGTGGAAATCCTCACCGTCTGCACCGGCAACATCTGCCGGTCGCCACTTGCCGCGACCATTCTCGCGACCCGGCTCGATGAGTTCGACGTGCACGTGCACAGCGCCGGGATCCGGGGGCTGGATGCCGCGACGATGACACCCGAGGCTATCGACCTCGCGCTCGAGTACGGCGTCTCCGCAATGGATGCCGATGCGCATCGCTCGAGGTTCCTCGTCGAATCGCTGTTGCGGTCACCCGATCTGATCCTCACGATGACCCGTGATCACCGCCGCGAGGTCGCGGAGCTCGCGCCGGCACGCCTGCGGTCGACCTTCACACTGCGAGAGTTCGCACGACTGGCCGAGTCGCTGAGCGACGAACAGCTCGCGGCTGCCGCCATCGGTGATGATTCCTCGGCGCGCCTGCGCGCAGCTGCGGCGGCCGTCGCCGGGATGCGGGGGCTCGTGCCTGCCGGCGACGACGATGTGATCGATCCGTACCGCCGCGAGTGGAAGGTCTACCGAGAGTCGGCCGACCAGCTGGTTCCCGCCCTCACCCAAGTCGAGCGGGTTGTGCGGTTCGCTGCACGTTGAGTATCGCGCTTCCTGAGGCGCCGCCATCCCCCTGTGGCAGACTGAACGGACTGCGAACCGAGGGGCAGCATGGAACTCAGCGATTACATCCGCATCCTGCGCAAGAACTGGCTGATCATCATTGTGGCCACGCTTGTCGGCATCGGCGCCGCCGCAGCGTACTCGCTAACGCGCACCCCCGTCTATGAGTCGTCCAGCACAATTGCCGTGTCGACGCAGACCGGCGGCACCGTCGCCGAGCTCTCACAGGGCTCGAGTTTCGCGCAGACCCGCATCAACACATATGTCGGCCTCGTCACGAAGCCGATCGTCCTCAACCCCGTGATCGCGCAGCTCGATCTGGGCACCACCGCCGACGAACTCTCCGCCTCGGTGACGGCGTCGGCCGCACTGAACACCACGCTGATCACGATCACGGTGAAGAACGATGCCCCGATTGCGGCCGCTGAACAGGCCAACGCGATCGCTGCGAGCCTGACCGCCGTCGTACCCGAGATCGAGCCGCAGATCGGTGAAGGCGGTAGCCCCGTGCGCCTGACCCGCGTGAGCGATGCGCAGCCGGCCCTCACTCCGTCGAGTCCCAACGTCCCAGTCAACCTTGTTCTCGGATGCCTCCTCGGGCTCGCGCTTGGAATCAGCTTCGCCGTGCTGCGCAGCGTGCTCGACACCCGCGTGCGATCGCAACGTGACATTGCGCAGGTCACCGACCGGCCGGTGATCGGTGCGATCGCGTTCGACGCGAAAGCTAAAGAGCGGCCCCTCATCGTGCACGCAGATCCATTGAGCCCTCGCGCGGAGTCGTTCCGTGCGTTGCGCACCAACCTGCAATTCCTCGACATGGCTGGCCGGTCGAGCTTTGTCATCACCAGCGCAATCCCCAGCGAGGGCAAGTCGACGACGACGATCAACCTGGCAATCGCTTTGGCTGACGCCGGGAAGAAGGTCGCCTTGCTCGACACCGACCTTCGCAAGCCCAAGGTCGCAGGCTATCTCGGCATCGAGGGCGGTGCGGGTCTGACCGACGTGTTGATCGGCCGCGTGCGCGTTGGCGATGTGATGCTGCCATGGGGCGGCCGGTCGATGTTCGTCCTGCCCGCCGGAAAGATTCCGCCGAACCCGAGCGAACTGCTCGGGTCACAGCAGATGCATACGCTGCTCGAGGTGCTCGAGCGTGACTTCGACGTCGTGCTGTGTGACGCTCCGCCGCTCCTACCGGTGACCGATGCCGCAATCCTCTCGAAGTCGACGTCGGGTGCGATCGTCGCAGTCGCGGCTGGCCGCACGTCCCGTAATCAGCTGTCCGCAGCGGTCGAAGCTTTGCAGACCGTCGGCGCGAAGGTGGCTGGGATCGTGATGACGATGGTGCCGACCCGCGGGCCGGACGCTCAATACAGCGGATACGGATACGGCTACGGATACAACTACGAAGCCAGCGTCGCCAAGGCACCCAGGGGTGCGTGGTCGCTGCGGGGCGGCGCCACCCGGAAGCGTTCGACCGCCGGCGTCGGCCCAGTGATGCCACCCGCCCCGACTATGCCTACGCCCGCACGCGGCACCGATTCGCGCGCAGCACGGCCGTCCACACCAGTGGTGTCGACCCCGCCGCCACCCGTTGCAGTACAGCCCAATGCGCAGACGGGTGACGCGGGCATCGAGCCGGCCGACGTGACGACTCGCCGACGGCCGTGAAGGCAACCGGCGCGCGGATCGCCGCCGTCGCCGGCGTGGTTGCACTCGTGGTCGCCGTGGCCGCGCTGTCCATAGCCGCCCTACAGCAAGGTCGCCCCGGCACGCAGGGCAACACAATTCGGCCCGCGCCGACTTTCGACTTCGGCGACGGCACAACCACAGCCTCCCCCACGCCAGCGGACCCCCCAACCGCGCCCGTAGGCGCCGCCACAGAGGAGCGCTTCCTCGCGATCGACGGTGAGCGGCTTTGGCGAGCGACTGCGGGATCATGCAGCGGTGCAGCGCCGGTCGTTGAGCTATCGATCGACGGTGGATCGACATGGACCGATGTGACACCACCCGATGCCGCACAAGTACTGGGCGCAGCCGCACTCCCCGATGTTGCGGGTGAGATCGTCGCCGCGACGGGCGACGACTGCGCGCCCATGGTGCTGCGCACCTATACGTCGGGTGTCGAGTGGGACGAATATCCACGGGCCTTGGGTGACACGACCTTTCGCGCACCGTCCGGCAACATGACCATTGTTGCGCCAGGAGACGATCTGACCGCCCCGTGCAGCGATGCCCGTAGCGTGCGAGCGAGCCGCGGCGTCGTTGGTCTCGTGTGCGAGGGGACCGCGTTTGCGCTCCTCGACAACAGTTGGACGCAGCTCACGGACCACGCAATCACCCTGGATGCCGTGGCCGGCACAGTCGTCGTCGCGCATTCGTCGGCAGCATGCAATGGCATCGCGGTGACGCGGTTCACCGGCACTGTTGGAGACGAAATGACCTGCTTCGATGACGCTGACCCTTCCGAGCCCGCGGCCATCTCATCATTGGATGGCGACCTGGTGCTGTGGTCCGCTGATTTGGTCCTGACGCCGTAGTTGCCGCTCGAGCGGTCCGCTACGGCCTGGACTCCCCCGCCCGTTCTCAACTCATCGCGGTCCCCTTGTGTCACCGTGTCCCCGCGACAACGCCTGATGTCGATCAACCTGGTCATACACGCTCGCCTGATGTCGGCGCGGGACGATGGCCAAAAGCAATACGGCCGCAGCGAGACCGTGGGAGAGTATGGCCGTATGTAGGGCAGTGTTCGCCAACGTGATCGCGGGCATCACCGCGACGATCGATGCGAACCACGCGGGAAGCCCGGCCGACACCCGGTCAAGAACGCGTAGATAGATACCGAGGAGGACGCCTACTGCGATCAAACCGAAGTATCCGAACTCTGCGAATCCGGACGCGAAAATGTTGGCATTGAGGGACGCATTCGGCGAGCCTGTCGCATAGATGGCGATGGTCCGCGCAGGTCCATATTCGTACGGCGAATCGATGAACGGACTGAGAATGGAGTTGCCGAGCATAGAGAGTGGATTGTTGCTGTACCACTCGAAGTAGAGTCCCGAAAGTCGCGAGGGGGTGAAAATGAACCGGCGGCTAAAGATTGAAGTAAACAAGATCGAATTCAATAGCCGATCGATAAGCCACCCAGTCGCCACCAGCGCGATCGCGCCCCATAGCATCACGAGCAAGCGAGGACGCTTCGAAATCCGAAATAGCACCAACAAGACGCCGATGGCGAGCAGAGAGAACAACACCGTTTTGAACCCCGTCGCGGTATAGAGAACAAACTGCGCCAGGATGACGACCGATATCAGCAGCCATCGGCGTCGCTGAATACCCCAGGCGATCAGGAGCGGGTTGACGACGTTGGCCTGGTTCGAGACCAGATAGCCGAGCAAAGTAGACTCGGCCAACGCCTCACGATAATCCGCGCGTTGGTCATACACGTCCAAGAGCGAGAGAAACTCCAAGCTGAGTCCGGTTGTCGACGCGACGTAAAGGTACGTGATCGCGGAAAACAGGCCGACGCTCAGCCAGAATGTCGTGGTTGACGTGTGTACGAGAAGTGCTTTCGGCAAGTCTCCTCGACGAGCGATCACCACGGCAACCACGAATGCGGCACTAACCACCGCACCGAACCCCACCCCGACCCATTCTGGCGACGTGCCCATATATGGCTGGGTTAGAGCCGTCGGGGCGATGACGACGATGTATAGCACCCAGAGCAACGTCGCAGACGGCAATTTGGCACGACGAGGCAATACAAGCGCTGGTACGGACGCAATTAGCCAGGCCACGATACTTGCCTCGGGGGACGCCGGAACGTATCGATAACCGACGTATCCGAATTGCACGACGA
>JAEXHA010000085.1 GCA_023450335.1 Actinomycetes bacterium
ACGACGACGGGTTGCCGATCCGCCGCACCGAGCCGGCCCACATTCCGCGCACCGACCTCGACGCGCGCCTGGCCGAACTCGGCGCCGAGCGCCGTGAGGTGTCCGCGATCTCGGCCGCCATGGTTGCGCTCGTCGGCGCGCGCAGCCTCGCCGCCGGGCGCACCGATGGCCCCGCCGAGCCGCTCTACCTGCGCGCGCCCGACGTCACGCTGCCGGCCGCGCCCAAACGGGTGGGATCATGACGCTGCGCACGGCCACGGCATCCGACCTGCCCGCGATCATGGCCCTCGAGCGCGAGAGCTTTCCCGCCGACGCGTGGAGCGAGGCGATGATGGCCGCCGAGCTCGACTCGCCCCACGGCCGCTACGTCGTCGATATCGAGGCCGGGCAGCTGCGCGGGTACGGCGGGGTGCGCGCACCGAAAGGTGGGGCGGATGCCGACATTCAGACCATCGCGATCGACGCAGCCGCGCGCGGTACCGGCCGTGGTCGTGCCCTGCTGACCGAGCTGCTGACCACGGCGCACGAGCGCGGGGCGCGCGACGTGTTCCTCGAGGTGCGCGCCGACAACCCCGTCGCCACGGCGCTGTACGTGTCGGAGGGTTTCATCGAGATCGCGCGGCGGCCCCGTTACTACCAGCCCGACGACGTCGACGCCGTGGTGATGAAGCTCGACCTGGTCGGGTGGGCCGCCGCGCGGCGCGTGGAGGGCGGCGCGGGCGCCGGGCGCCCGGATGCCGGATCCCCGGCATCCACGTCACGAAGTTCGGAGAATCGCACGAACTTCGGACCGGATCGCGAAAATCCTCCGAACTTGGCGCGAGACTCCGCAGTTCGTGAGCCTGGCGCCGCGATCGCCGAGCCCCGGACCGCACACCCCGCCGCCGCCGACCCGAAGGGATGGTGCTGATGAGCGAACCCCTGGTGCTCGGCATCGAGACCAGCTGCGACGAGACCGGCATCGGCATCGTGCGCGGCCGCACGCTGCTGAGCAACACCATCGCCTCGAGCATGGCCGAGCACGCCCGCTACGGCGGCGTCGTACCCGAGGTCGCCGCCCGCGCCCACCTCGAGGCGCTGCAACCGGCCATCGAGAGCGCGGTGGCCGAGGCGGGCATCGCCTTGAGTGACGTGGATGCCGTGGCCGTCACCAGCGGGCCGGGCCTGGCCGGCGCCCTCATGGTCGGCATCGGCGCGGCGAAGGCGCTCGCCGTATCGCTGGACAAGCCGCTCTACGCGGTCAACCACCTCGTGGGCCACATCGCCGCCGATCTGCTCACCGGCGACGAGGTGGACTACCCGACCGTCGCGTTGCTGGTCAGCGGCGGGCACACGTCGCTGCTGCTGGTGCGCGACCTGGTCGACGACGTCGAGATGCTCGGCGAGACCATGGACGACGCCGCCGGCGAGGCGTTCGACAAGATCGCCCGCATCCTCGGCCTGCCCTATCCGGGCGGACCTGAGATCGACAAGGCCGCCGCGACCGGCGACCCGACCGCGATCCGCTTCCCGCGCGGGCTCTCGCGCGCGTCGGACATGGCCGAGCACCGCTACGATTTCTCGTTCTCGGGTCTGAAGACCGCCGTCGCGCGCTGGGTCGAGCAGGCCACTGCGGCCGGTGAGACGGTCTCGGTGCCCGATGTCGCCGCCTCGTTCCGCGAAGCGGTCGTCGACGTCCTGGTCACCAAGGCCCTCGACGCCTGCAAGCGATACGACGTGCCGCGCCTGCTACTGGGCGGCGGCGTCATCGCCAACCGCCGATTGCGCGAGGTTGCGCTCGAGCGTGCTGCGGCCGCGGGCGTGGCGGTGCGCATTCCGCCGCTGTCGCTGTGCACCGACAACGGCGCCATGATCGCGGGCCTGGCCGCCGAACTCATCATGTCGGGACGCCGGCCCTCCACACTCGCGTGCGGCGCGGATTCGACGCTGCCGGTCACCGAGATCCAGGTGGCGGCGGCATGAGCGACGTGGATGCCGGGGCCCGGCCCGACCCGCCGGACGACGCCGCGGCGGGCGACGCGGTGGCACCCGCGGGAGAGTCCGCACCGGAGGGCGCCGGGTCGGAGGGTGCCGGGCCGGCGGCGCCGGCGGCTGCGGCGGTCGAGTCCGCTTCGGTGGACGTGGACCGTGATGCGGGGTCTTCGGCACTGCCGGGCGAGCACCGCGGCGGTTTCAAGCGGGCGTTGACCGAACCGGTACCGACCGCCGAGACCGTGCAGCCCGAACCCGACGTGCGGTGGGCGCCGACGCCGGCCCCGATGCCGCGCAGCGGGCCGTGGGCCCTCGGCCTGGCGATCGTGGGACTGGCCGTCTCGTTCGTCGTGGGTTGGGGCGTCGTGATCGGCCTGGTGGCCATCGTGCTGGCGATCATCGCGCTGCGCCGCCCGTGGGAGTCGCGCGGCGTCGCGATCTGGGCCCTGTGCCTGGCCGTCCTGTCGCTGATCTACAGCGCCGGGTGGCTGTGGTGGGCCTGGACGCGGATTCCGATCGTCGGGTGACCGTCCGTTACACCCGGTCCGCGAGGATCGCGACGCGCTTACCGTCGACCTTCGTGAGGATCAGCGTCGCGCCCGCGTCGCCGCGCAGCCGCAACTTGCGGCGGAACTGCGCCGGGTCGATGTCGACGCCGCGCTTCTTGATCTCCAGCGTCCCGATCTGGTTGACCGCCAGTGCGGCGTTGATCGTGGGGACCTTCAACGGCATGACTTCACGCACCCGGAACGTCTGGACGAACGGGCTCGTCACTGCGGCATCGCCGGTGAGGTAGGCGATCCCGGGGGCGAGCATGCCGGCATCCAGTTCGCGGGCCACCTCCCCGATCAGCCGCGCACGGATCACCGCCCCCTCGGGCTCGTGCACAAATGCGCCGAGCGCGCGCACCGGTTCATCGGCACTGTCGGCCGGCGCCGTCAGCTCGGCGGCAGCGTCGCCGCGGATCACCAGCGCCGACCGCGCGACACCCTCCCGGGCCAGGGCCCCCGACCACACCACGAGTTCGATCGTCGAGCCGTCGACACTGATCCACTGCGCCTCGACCCCGGTCGGGATCCGCTCACGATCGAACGCCGGCCCGAGCTTCATGCCCACCGGCATCCGCTCGGCCAGTCCGAACGCCCACTCCAGCGATGGCGACCAATCGTCGGCGCCGGTGCGCGTGGTCTCGCTGTGCCCGGCGGTCCGGCGGGCGGGGTCGAGCCACACCGCATCGATGCCGCCGAGGTCGGTGTCTTCGGCGCGGCTGTGCCGCACGGTGACGGCGTCGCCGAACGGTGCGAGGTTGTAGGCGGCGAGCGCCGCCGTCACATCGTCGGCGTCGACGGCGAGAACCTCGAGACCGAGACCGGCCAGTCCCAATGTGTCGCCGCCGATGCCGCAGCCCAGGTCGGCGACACGGCTCGCGCCGGCCGCGCAGAACCGGGCCGCATGCCGGGCGGCGACGCCCAGGCGCGTGGCCTGCTCGAGCCCCGCGCGGGTGAACAGCATGCGGTCGGCGAACGTGTCGAACTTCGTGCGCGCGCGAGTGCGCAGCCGCGCCTGACCCACCACGGCCGACACCAGGTCGGGGGAGTGGCCCTCGCGGCGCAGGCGCGACACCGTCCCGGCGACCTGGTCTGTCGAATTGATCTCACCGACCGTGTCGAGCAGCCGCAGCCCGTCGGGCGTGAGCAGGGCCTGCAGTTCGGCGATGTCCATCCGGCCAGCCTATGCGGCGGGTCCGATCCCCCATGCCCCGGGTGGGGGTCCCCTATCGAACCCGGGCGGGGGTGGTCGGGTAGGGGGACGGTCACGGATGCCGGGATGCGGCCGTCGGCGCAGACTCTACTCAACCGGCGCCCTGGGGGTGCTCAATGAGAGGAAAAGATTATGGCTGACGGCAACTTCCTCAGCGATGTCGACGAGACCAACGTGGGTGTCGACGTCGACGCGGATCTCGATCTGGGGAACGACAACTCGACGGACAACTCCGACAACTCGGACAACTCGACCGACGACCACAGCGACAACTCGGACAACTCGGACAACAGCGACAACTCGGACAACTCCGACAACAGCGACAACTCCGACAACTCCGACAACTCGACCGATGACGACGTCGTCGGCGTGGGCTGGGGCAACAACTCGGACAACTCCGACAAC
>JAEXHA010000095.1 GCA_023450335.1 Actinomycetes bacterium
GGTCCGGGTCCGGGGCGCCGCTTCCCCTCGACGACAAGGAGACGACATGTCGAGATTCACCGTGGTCGGCGGCACCGGCCGGATCGGGACGATGGTGACGACGCTGCTCAGACGCGCCGGTCACACCGTGGTCGTGGCATCCCCCTCCGCCGGGGTCGACGCGACGACCGGGATCGGGCTTGCCGCCGCGTTGCGTGGCGCCGAGGTCGTCATCGACGTCTCCAAGCCCAAACCCTACGAGGCCGCCGCGGTGGTCTACTATTTCTCTCGCACGGCCGCCCGCCTGGCTCAGGCCGAGCGCGAGGCCGGACGTGTGGGGGTGGCGCAATGATCGCCGTCGCGCCGCCGTTGCGGTTCGTCGATGCGGGCGAGCTGTCGGTCGCGTACGTCGACGCCGGTGATCCGCGAGGCGATCCCGTCGTGCTGCTGCACGGATTCCCCTACGACATCCACTCCTTCGACGCGGTGGTGCCGATGCTGACCGAGGCCGGGTACCGCGTCGTCGTGCCCTATCTGCGCGGTCACGGTCCGACGCGCTTCCGCGACGCAGCGGCGGCGCGGTCGGGGCAGCAGGCCGCACTCGGTGCCGATCTGCTCGCCTTCCTGGATGCGCTGGATCTGTTCGAGCCGACGCTCGCCGGATACGACTGGGGTGCCCGGGCGGCGTGCGTCGTGGCGGCGCTCTGGCCCGAGCGCGTGTCGGGACTGGTGTCGGTGAACGGGTACCTCATCAACGACGTCGCCGCCGGCGGCACCCCGGCCGACCCTGAGAGCGAAGCGGGGCTCTGGTACTTCTGGTACTTCGCCACCGATCGCGGGCGGGCGGGCCTGGCCTCTCATCGCCGCGAGATCGCGCGGGTGATCTGGCGGCGGAACTCACCCGGGTGGGCGTTCGACGACGCCACACTCGATCGCACCGCCGCCGCGTTCGACAATCCCGACTACGTCGATGTCGTCATCCATTCCTACCGGCATCGATTGGGTCTCGAGCCCGGCGTGGACCGCTACTCGGCACTCGAACGCCGTCTCGCGGCCCATCCGGTCATCAGCGTTCCGACGATCACCTTGGAGGGGACCGCCGACGGCAACTTCCCGGTCACCGATGCGGCAGTCCAGGCGCATTTGTTCAGTGGTCCCCGTGAGCATCGGCATGTTCCGGGCGCCGGACATCACCTTCCCGCCGAGGCGCCCCGTGCGTTCGCCGAGGCTGTGCTCGACGTGGCCGAACCGCCCGGCGACGGCGCGGGGACTCCCTGAAGGGCCTCAGTCCATGCCGAGGTAGTCCTCGATGAGGAAGCCGGTCTCGCCGGCGTGCGTCGACACGAACAGATGGCCCGCGCCCTCGATGGTGGTGAGGCTCACCAGGTGCGGTGCCGCCGCCCGCAGCTGCTCGCCGTTGTCCGGCGGCGCGATCTGGTCGTGGGAGCCCTGGATGATGAGGATCGGGTGGTGGGGTGCGACGGTCGCCCACTCGGCTTCGGGGGTCGCGGCAAGGGCCGCGGCCTGCATGCCCGCGACTGCGGCGTCGGCCGGCAATTCACCGGTGACGTCGTCGGTCAGCGCGCCGGCGCCGTCGACGGTGAGCAGCAGCACGCCGTTCACACGATCGGCGTGGTCGAGGGCCACCGTGCGGGCCACGGTACCGCCGAAGCCGTGGCCGCCGATCCAGGCGTCGTCGAAACCGAGGTGGTCGAGCACGTCGATGACGTCCTGCGCCAGGTCGTGCATCGTGGCCGCGGCGGTGCGGCGGGCGCTGATGCGCACGACGCGGAAGCCTTCTTCCTCGAGCACCATCGCGAGCGTGCCGAGGTAGGTGATCTCCAGCCCGCGGCCAGGCAGCAGCACGAGTACGGGCCCCTCGCCCTCGCCGTCGACGATATAGCGGACGGCGCGGCCGTCCGGCTCGAAGATGCGGGGTTCTGTCGTGGTCATGGGGCCCTCTCGCGTGATGCGGTCGGTGTCTAGTTTCCCACGCGGAGATCCCGCTCTGCTCGTCCCGCGTCAAGCCCCTCGGCGATCTCGAGTCGTCCGCATAGCGTTCCACCATGGCATCCACCCCGCCGCGTCGTGTGCGCGTGGCGACCGCGATGCGGTCGGCAGCCGATGAGGCCACCGCGGCATCGCGCCTGGTGCTCGCGCTGAAGACCGCGCTGGCTGCGGCCGTCGCCTGGTACCTCGCGCCGCTCGTGCCGTTCGCGGACGCGGAGTACTCGTACTACGCGCCGCTGGGTGTGCTCGTGAGCATGCACCCCACGGTCGTCGACTCGGTGCGGTCGGGCCTGTTCGCGCTGGTCGGTCTGGCGTGCGGCATCGGCCTCGGGCTCGGTGGGCTCGCGATCCTCTCGGCCGGAGCGCCGGGCATCCTCGCCCTCGGGCTGGTGGTGGGCGTCGGAGTCGCGCCGGGCGGTGTGCGCGCTCTGGAGGCGGGGCGTGACTGGATCGCGATCGCCGGATTGTTCGTGCTGCTGCTGGGCGGCCGCGACGCCGACGAGTTCTCACTGTCGTACCTGGTGACGATGGGATTCGGCGTGATCGTCGGCGTGGCCGCCAACTACCTGGTGTTCCCGCCGCTGTACGTGCGCGAGGCCGGCGATCGACTGACCGAGCTGCGCGGCGGCATCGTCGGACTGCTCACGCACATCGCCGAGATGGTGGATGCCGGTGACGTCGACGCCGCTGAACTCGACCGGGACGCCGACGCGCTCGCGGCGCTGGTCGGCGCCGTGTCGGCCGATGTGCGAGATGCCGACCGCAGCCGCCGGGGCAATCCGCGTGCGCGGCGCATCGGGGAGGAGTCGGAGCAGAACTCGCGGCGCTGGTGGGTGTTGGGGCGGGCTGGATTCTTCGCCCGTGACGTGGCCGATCTGATCGCCCGCAACGCCGAACTCGTCGACGGGTCGCAGGGCCGGCCCGAGCTGCTGACGCAGGCGCTGCGCTGCACCGCCGACGCGGTGTCTGCGCCTCCGGCCGGCGACGAGGCGGACGAGAAATCGAGGGTGGCCGCCGACGCCGTCGACCGCTATGCGGCAAGTCTGGACGGCGGGGTCGGCCCGGCATCCGCCGTCGCGTCATCGCTGGGGCGCATCACGGCGATGTCGCGCCCGTTCGCGTGAGCGCGGGATGATGGGATCATGCCTGCCGCCCACCGCCCCGGACTTCGGCTCGACTCGAGGCTGACGATCCCCGAGTCCGAGCTGTCGTGGCGATTCTCGCGATCGTCCGGCCCTGGCGGTCAGGGAGTGAACACCTCGGACTCGCGGGTGGAGCTGGTGTGGGATGTCGCCGGCTCTGCCGTGCTGTCGCCGGTTCACAAGGAGCGCCTGCTCGACCGGCTGAGCGGCCGCCTCGTCGCGGGCGTGCTGACGATCGCCGCGTCGGAGCACCGCGCCCAGCTGCGCAACCGGGACGCCGCACGCGAACGGCTGGCCGGTCTGGTCATCGAGGCCTTGCGGCCACCGTCGCCACGTCGGCGGCCGACGGCCCCGAGCCGCGGTGCCGAAGAACGTCGGCTCGCGGCCAAGAAGCACCGCACCGACATCAAGCAATTGCGTCGGACGCCGCGCGACCACGCGTGAAAGACTGCGCTCCGCGAAACCGGCGGGCGCCGAGGCCGGTCGGGCGTCCCCCTTCGTGATCAGGGGCGGCGTTTTCAGAGAAGCCGGCAGGCAGTGGACGCGACGGCGGGAGTCGAACCCGCTGCGCTTCCGGGTATGAACCGGAGCCCGGACCAACCGGATCGCCGCGATGACCTCGGGCGAGGGGAGCCGCGCCGTGAGGGCTCACCCACGCTAACCCGCACCGCCGACGTGGGGAAGATGCGTGACATCTGATTCCGGTGTGCGTCGTCGCGTGACGCCGTGCCTCGCCGTGTGACGGGTGTGTGACGTGCACGAGTCGAGTGGGGCGTCACCGAGTAGCACATCGGCGCCACCGAATCCGGAGAGTGCTCACAGGTCCGCGAGAGTAGCGTTGACCGAAGTCCATCCCCGTTGTGTCGATGGCATCCCATCCCCCTGTTCTGAAGAGGTGTTCGTCATGCGCGCACGTAGTGCCGCCATTCTGTCCCTTACCACCATCGCCGGCCTCACTCTCGCCGGCTGCGCCTCCACGTCGAGCGAGGAGCCGACCGACGCCGCATCGTCGACCGAGGTCACCGCGTCGTCGTGGGAAGAGCCCGCGGCCGCGGGTGACCGCGTCGGCGCCGAGGGCGTCGACCTGCAGGTGTGGAGCAACTCCACGCCCGACGAGTCCGCCGCCACCACGCTGGGCGAGCTCACCGAAGGCAACCAGTGGGTCACCCTGAACGTCGCCCAGTGGGTGTCGGGCGAGGGTCTGTCCGACACCGACGTGGCCCCCGTGCTGCGTTCGACCGCGGATGACACGTTCGAGGGCACTGCCGTCTCGCCGCGCGCCGCCGAGGTGCCGATGACCGCCGACCAGCTCTACACCTACGTGTGGAGCTTCGAGGTTCCCGCTGAGCTCGTCGACCCGGCCGAGCTCATCGTGTGCACGAGCGCCGATGAGATCGCCGGTTGCAGCGCCATCGCCGCCGAGTAACCACACGCACGCACAGTTCGGCCAGGCCCCACGGGGTCTGGCCGAACTCGTTTCCGGCGCGCGGCCGCGACGGGTTCAATATGCTCAGGCATATGCGCACAACGATGATCATCAACGACGAGCTCTACCGGCAGGTGAAGGAGCGGGCGCGTGCCGAGAGCCGCACCGTCACGTCGTTCGTCGAAGACGCACTGCGGGCTCGCCTCGCCGGACTGGGTAAAGGGGGCGGCCCGATCGATGTGATCCTGGCGCCGCCGACAGGCGACGCGGACAGCGCGCCGCTGGTCGACCTGGCGGATCCGAAGACGGCATCGCGCCTGCTCGACGAAGAGGACATCGATCACTACCTTGAGGTGACGGAGCGGACGGCACCGTCGTGAAGAGCCCCGACCTCAACGTGCTCGTCGCAGCATTCCGTGCGAATCATCCGCATCACCGGTCCGCTCGCAGGTGGCTCGTGGAGACACTTCGCTCCGGTGAACCTCTCGGCGTGTCGGCCTACGTCGCCACCGGCGTCATACGTCTCCTCACCCATCCGCGAATGTGGCCGGACGGTGCCGAGAGCACAGAGAAGGCGCTGGGTCACATCGACGCGCTGCTGCGAAACCGAGCGGTGACGGTGATATCACCGGGACCGCGGCATTGGGACATCTTCGCCGCGCTCTGCCGCGACCTCAAGGCGCGCGGTCCATTCGGGTCGGATGTCGCCCACGCAGCCGTTGCGATGGAGCACGGCGCGACGTGGGTGACCTTCGATCGAGACTTCGCCAGCGTTCCGGGGCTGCGGTGGGAGACGCCGAGTATCGGTGGTGTTGACCCGGGACTCGGTGTCGGCGCGCCGACCTAGACTTGACGGGCCATGCCTGAACCTGTCAAGCCCGTGATCGTGGGCGAATCCTCCGCGCGCGCCGATGACGACCTGCTGCGCGGGCTCAACCCGCCGCAGCGCGACGCCGTCACGTACCGGGGCGCCGCGCTGCTGATCGTCGCCGGTGCCGGATCGGGCAAGACCAGTGTGCTCACGCGGCGCATCGCGTCGCTGCTGCGCAATCGCGAAGCGTGGCCGAGCCAGATCCTCGCGATCACGTTCACCAACAAGGCCGCGGGCGAGATGCGCGAGCGGGTGCAGCAGCTGGTCGGCGACAGCGCGCAGAGCATGTGGATCTCGACCTTCCACTCCGCGTGTGTGCGGATCCTGCGGCGCGAGGCGCAGCAGTTCGGGTTCACGAAGAGCTTCACGATCTACGACTCGGGCGATTCGCGTGCGCTCATCAAGCGCCTCGTCAAGGAACACGAAGCCGACGCGTTCGGCCTGACTCCGGCATCCGTTCAGGGGCGCATCTCGAAGCTGAAGAACGAGCTCGCCGACGCGGAGTCGTTCGCGCGGCAGGCGAACATGTCGGACCCTGCCGAGCGTCTGTTCGCCGAGATCTTCGCCGACTACCAGCGCGCGCTGCAGAAGGCCAACGCGTTCGACTTCGACGACCTGATCGCGCAGACGGTCTACTTGTTCCGCGCGTTCCCTCATGTGGCCGACACCTACCGCCGCCGGTTCCGGCACGTACTGGTGGATGAATATCAGGACACCAACCATGCGCAGTACGCGCTGATCCACGAGCTGACTCGGCCAGTGGTCGGGGATGCCGAACCGTATGCCGCGGGCGGCATGATGATCTTCGAGGCGTCCGAAGCGCCCGAGCTCGAGGGTGCGTCACTGACGGTCGTCGGCGATTCGGACCAGTCGATCTACGCCTTCCGCGGGGCCGACATCCGCAACATCACCGAGTTCGAGCGCGACTTCCCGGGGGCGAAGGTCGTGCTGCTCGAGCAGAACTACCGCTCGACGCAGAACATCCTGTCGGCGGCCAACGCCGTCATCGGCCACAACTTCGACCGCAAAGACAAGAAGCTGTGGACCGACGTCGGCGATGGTGATGCCATCGTCGGGTTCACCGGCTACTCGCAGCACGATGAGGCGCAGTTCGTCGCCGACGAGGTCGAGGCTCTGCGGCGAGCGGGCGTCGACTACGCCCAGATGGCCGTGTTCTACCGCACCAACTCGCAGTCGCGTGCGCTGGAGGAGATCTTCATCCGGGCGGCGGTGCCGTACAAGATCATGGGCGGCACGAAGTTCTACGATCGCGCCGAGATCAAAGACGCGATGGCCTACCTCGTCGCGGTGGCCAACCCCGCCGACGAGCTCGCGGTGCGGCGCATCGTGAACAAGCCGCGCCGGGGCATCGGCGACGTGACGATCGAGGCCATCTCGCGCTACGCCGCCGACGAGGGAATCACTTTCCGCGACGCGCTCGCCAATGCGTCGGCCCTGGGAGTCGGGCCGAAACTTCAGAAGGCGATCTCGCACCTCGACGCGGTACTGGCCGAGGCGAGCGAGATCATGCTGCCCTCTTCCGGTGAGGTCGCCCCTCCGACGTCGGTCACCGAAGGGCTCACCCTGTTGCTCAACAAGTCGGGGTACCTCGACGCGCTGCGCATGTCGAAAGACCCTCAGGACGAGGCGCGCGTCGAGAACCTCGACGAACTCGTCGCGGTGACCCGAGAGTTCGCGCGCAACAACCCCGAAGGGACGCTGCTCGACTTCCTCACCGAGGTCGCACTCGTGTCCGACGCCGACGACCTCGATGACGCGTCGGGGGTGGTCTCGCTCATGACGATGCACACCGCGAAGGGGCTCGAGTACGACGCCGTGTTCGTCACGGGCGTCGAGGAGGACCTCATTCCGCACCGCATCTCGGCGGGGGAGCCCGGGGGCCCGCAGGAGGAGCGCCGGCTGTTCTATGTCGCGCTCACGCGCGCGCGCAAACGGCTGTATCTCTCGCTCGCGATGACCCGGGCGCAGTTCGGCGAGGTGTCGGTGGCGATGCCCAGCCGGTTCCTGCAGGAGATTCCGCACGAGCTCATCGACTGGCGGCAGTCGCCGGGCGACGTGAACTCGCGGGGCGGGTCGCGGTCGCGGGCAGTGAACGCTCGGCGTCCGGGAGGCTCTGGCGGATTCGGCGGTGGGGGTGGCGGCCGGTACGGGGACGACCTGGTGCCGCTGCCTCGGCGTGAGAAGCCGGTCGGGTCGATCGAGAAGTTCGCCAACCGCATCCCGGCGAAGGTCCGCGACAACAGCGATCTCGAACTGGCGCCGGGCGACCGCATTCGCCACGACGACTTCGGCGAGGGTCGCGTCGACATGGTCACCGGTGAAGGCGCCAAGCGCGTCGCGCACGTGCGCTTCGACAGCGCGGGCGCCAAGAAGCTGCTGATCAAGATCGCGCCCATCAGCAAGCTGTAGGCGGGGCATCCGCCGTCGGCCGCGAATAGAACTTCGAATGTCGGAGGTCCATGCCAGAGTGTCTGTATGAACATTCTGGCGGATGTGGGGCAGCGGTTGGACCGCTTGTCGTGCTTCGCCGAGCTGGGGGTGGAGGCGGCGGAGCTGCCGTCGGCGGTCCTCGGCCTGAGTGATCGATCCGTCGTGGAGATCGCACGTGATCTCGCCGCGATCGCCAGCGATGTGGGCCGGTTGCAGGCGCTGGTGGCGGGGGTGGCGGCGCACCGATCGCAGCGCACGGCCGGCCAGGGCGGTCTGGCGGCGGGTGCAGGGCATGCGTCGCCCGCGTCGTTGATCCAGGACATCACGGGTGGGTCGAAGGGCGACGCGCTGCGGCAGGTGCGCGTCGGGAAGGCGCTGCTGGAAGAGGCCATCGAGCGGCAGGAGGGGCGTGCCGATGGCGGCACCGATGCCGGGGGCGGGGTGGATGCCGGTGGCTCGGACGGTCCCGGGGACGATCATGACGGTTCGAGTGGCCGGGCCGAGGCGCCGCGCCCGACCTTCAAGACCGTGCTGCGGGATGCGCATCTCGACCGGCGGCTCACCGATCAGCAGCACGATGTGATCCGGCGCGGCCTGGGCGAGCCGTTCGACGATGCGGCGGACACCGCCGAGGTGTGGATGGTGGCTGCCGCCGGCCTGATCGATGACGCCGCGTCGCTGACGCTGGAGGATCTGACGGCGCATGCGCGGGCGGTGCGCGACGCGATCGACCCCGCCGGCGCCGAGGAGCGATATGCGCGCCGGTTCGAGAACCGGTCGTTCCGGACGTGGCTGGACCGGGACGGCCAGCGGCGCGGCAGCGTCGTGTTCGACGATGAGGACGGGCTGTGGGCGCAGGCGATGCTGGATGCCGGTTTGCGACCGCGCCGCGGCGGACCACGGTTCTTGACCGACGAGGAACGCGCGACTGCGACTCAGCTGCGCGACGATCCGCGGACGAACGACCAGCTCGCGTACGACCTGTTCATGTCGGTGATGCGGGCAGGGGCGGTCGCGGACGCGAAAGACGTGTTCGGCGTGCGGCAGCCCGGAGTGCGGATGCTCGTCGTGAAGGCCGCCACCGGTGACGACGAGGACGGCGCAGGCGCCGGCCCGCGGGACGCCTACGGAAGACTGCTGGCCACGGGATACTCGGAGGACCGCGGGTATCCGCTGGCCGGGTCGGTCATCGACCGCAACCTGTGCATGCACGGCAGCACCGAGATCACGGTGGACGGTTGCGGGAACCCGTTGGACGCGGGCCGGGAGCAGCGGCTGTTCCAGCCGAAGCAGCGCTTGGCATTGGCCGCGCGAGACGGCGGATGCATGTGGCCAGGGTGCGACATGCCCTCCTCGTACTGCGAATCGCATCACATCGACCGGGTGGCTGAGGGCGGCCGTACCGACATCGACCGCGGCATCCTGCTGTGCAAGTACCACCACCTGCTGCTGCACAATCGGGGTTGGCGGGTCATCCGCGAGGGGAAGGGCGCGTTCGTCTTGCAACCGCCACCCGATGTCGGTGGGCCACCCACGACGCTGGTCTCGAAAGCGCCCTGGAAATGGGCCTGGGACCCACCGCCTCCACCGGAGCGACCACACTGGCGAGCCGCGTGACGGCGCGGTCGCGCGGGGCGGTGATTGCGGTCGCGCGGGGCGGTGGTTGCGGTCGATCGGGGTGATGGGTGCGGGGCCGGGCCCGCGGCCGTGAGGCGGCGTCGACCTTCGATTCGACTCCGTGCCGGGTGCCTTCGGGAGCGTTCCGAGCGGTCGCCGCGGGGGATGCTCCGGTCGCGGCGGTCGGGACCGTCCCTACGGGTGGCGCGGTTAGGCTGGCACGATGGCACTGTTCTCACGCCGCCCGAAAAAGCCCTCGGCCGCCCAGTCGAGCACGACGGAGACCCGCGTGCCGGCCGCCATCGACGCGAACGCCGACGCCGCGAACGCGGAGGGCGTGGCAACCAGCGGTGACCTGGGCGCCGCGAACGCGGAGGGCGCGAACGCGGAGGGCGCGGCAACGAGCAGTGACCTGGGCGTCACGGGCACCGGCGCGTCCGCATCGTCGACCGACAGCGCGGGGGCATCGGCTTCGTCGACCGACAGCGCGGGGGCCGTGGCACCGTCGACGGACAGCACGGGGGTCGCGGCACCGTCGACGGCCGCAGCCGGAGCATCCGCTGAGGCCGGTGGCTCCTCCGACGGGGAGGTCGAGGCCACGGGCGTGGACGAATCCGGCGGTGCTGCCGAACCCGCAACACAGGCCGAACCGGTGCCGCACGTGAACATCTCCGTGTCGACATACGGCAAGGCCGCGGCCCCGGCATCCACCCCGATGCAGGCACCGGCAGAGGCGCCGGCCCAGACCGAGAAGGTCCCCGGTCTGCCCGACAACGTCGTACTGCGCAGCGCGCTGGCCGCGCTTCCCGAGAAGCCCGAGAACAGTGACATCGTCAACGTCATGCGTCAGGCGATGCAGGGCAATCTGTACGTGCGGGTGCGGGGTGACGCGCGGGCGCTGCTGGCCGAGGGCAAGCAACTCAACCTCGCGGTGTCGGCCATCGAAGACCAGCGCTTCCTGCTGGCGTTCACCGGCGGTGAGGCGCTGCAGCGCAGCATCGCGTCGGACGGCGACACCCAGACCTCCGCTGTCGGGCAGCCGGCGCAGGTCGTGCTGCGCACAGTCGTCGACGGTCCCTACGCCGGACTCATCATCGACCATGCGACCCCACAGGCGCGCATCATCCTGCCGAGCCAGCTGATCGAGAAGTCGCTCGAGCAATCCGACGACGGCTTCCCGCTGAAGAACCTGCTCGCGGCCCGCCGCACTGATGCGACTCCGACCGACATCGCCGACGCGCTCACCCGCGCAAAACTGTGGGTGGCCGCCGGTAAGGCGGAAGACTCCGACCGGGTCGGCCTGGCCGAGGTGCGCACGCAGGACGGTGCCCGCTTGCTGCAGCTGTTCTCGCATCCGCTCGAGGTCGTCGTCCAGGGTCGTGACGAGCGTCCGCTGCCGGTCACCGCCGAGCAGTTGGGCAAGGCACTTGCCGCCGACCCCGAGATCACGGGCGTCCTCATCGACCCGGCGGGGCCGTGGATCCGCCTCGACCGTGACGCGCTGGCGCCCGTACTCGCGCTGGCGGAGTGACGCTCGGGCGCCCGTCCTCGCGCCGGCGGAGTGACGCGGGCACCGTTTGCCACCTGGCGACCGGCCCGGCCGTCGCGCACGACGCCTCCCACCGCTCTCAGCAGGTGGGACCAGTTCCGGCCGCGACCCCTGTACTTCCTGGCAGAACCGGGTAATCTCGGAGTCACGAAGCCGAGTTCACCGAAGCTTCCACAGTTTACGGACCCGTACGACTGGCCGCCGGATGATCCGCGCCGCGACGGGTCCGTTCTGTGTGTGCTGTCGCCGATCAGACGAGCCCGGCGGTCTTCTCGACGCGGCCGCGAGGCCGTAGGTTCGGAGCATGGCTTCCGAACGCATCACGCTGACCGTCGGCGATCACGAGGTGGGCCTGTCCAGCCCGAATCGCGTGCTGTGGCCCGAGCTGGGCATCACCAAGCGCGAACTCGCGGAGTATGCGATCACGGTGGCCGAGCCTTTCCTGCGCGCAAACGGCCATCGGCCGGTGTCGCTGGAGCGGTACCCCGACGGGGTCGACGGGGAGAGCTTCTTCTCGAAGAACCCGCCCAAGGGCGCCCCGCCGTTCGTCGACCAGGTGATGTGCACCTACAACAGTGGACGCCGGCATCCACAGGTCGTCCTGGGCGAGGCGGCGGCCATCGTCTGGGCGATCCAGATGAACACGGTGGTGTTCCACCCCTGGGCGTCTCTGGCAGCCGACACCGACAACCCCGTCGAGCTGCGCATCGATCTCGACCCGCAGCCGGGCACCGGGTTCGCCGATGCCGCCGCTGTCGCGCCCGCCCTGCGCGACGTGCTGCGCGAGGCCGGCCTGGAACCGTGGCTCAAGACCAGCGGCAACCGGGGCATCCACGTCTTCTGCCCGATCGAGCCGACGCACGAGTTCCTCGATGTGCGGCACGCGGTCATCGCGGCCGGGCGTGAGCTCGAGCGGCGGATGCCGGACAAGGTCACGATGAACTGGTGGAAAGAGGAGCGCGGCGAACGCATCTTCATCGACTTCAACCAGGCCAACCGCGACCGGACGATGGCGGGCGCCTACAGTCCTCGTGCTCTGCCGGCGGCGACGGTCGCCACTCCCATCACCTGGGACGAGTTGGATGCCGGAGTCGACCCGGCCGCATTCACGATCCGCACCGTTCCCGAACGGCTCGCCACGATCGGCGACCCGTGGACCGAGCTGCAGGCGGCGCCCGGCCGCATCGACACGCTGCTCGAATGGTGGCAGCGCGATCTCGACGACGGACTGGGTGAACTGCCCTTCCCTCCGGAGTTTCCGAAGATGCCGGGGGAGCCGCCGCGCGTCCAGCCGAGCCGCAAGAACGCCGACAACTGGGAAAATGAAGCATGACCGAACCGAGTGCGTCTGCCCGCGTCACCGCCTGGGCATTGCGCAGCCGGTGGCTCATGCGCCTGCCGATCGGTCTCTACCGGGCCGGACTGGGATGGATGCTCGGTGACCGGCTGGTCATGATCGAGCATCGCGGCCGGGTGTCGCACGAGCCGCGCTATGTCGTCGTGGAAGTGGTGGAGCGCGGCCACAACATGATCCGTGTCGCATCCGGATTCGGCACGCGATCGCAGTGGTATCGGAACCTGCGCGCCAACGGAGTGGCCTATCTGAGCACCGGGCGGGCCCGACGCGTACCGGCGCACGTGCGTTTTCTCGATGACGCGGAGGCGGACGCGACGATCGCCCGGTACCAGATCGCACACCCGAACGCGTGGAAGGGTCTCTCTGCCGCTTTGGATCTCGCCGCCGGGGGAGAGGCGCATGTCGCCATGGTGGAGTTCACGGCGCCCGAGACGTCGGATGCAGGGACGGGGTCGCCGGAGACGGCGGCGCCGGCATGAGCAGCGTCTTCGAGTTTCTGCAGGCACAGCCGTCGATCACGCTGTTCCTGCTGCTCGGGCTGGGGGCGGCGCTCGGCCGCGTGCGCGCGGGCGGCATCTCGCTGGGCGCCGTCGGCGTGCTGTTCGCGGCGATCGCGCTCAACGCGTGGGCCGTGTCGCAGGGCGTGACGCTCGAGATCCCCTCCGCGGTCGGAGACCTGGGCGTGATCGTGTTCGCGTTCTGTACCGGCGTCATCGCCGGGCCCGGATTCTTCAACGCGCTGAAGACCTCGTACCCGACCATCCTCGTCGCGGTCGTGATCTTGCTGGCGGCGGCCGCCGCCGGCGTCGCGTTGGGGGGTCTGCTCGGGGTGACGAGCGAGACGGTGGCCGGCACGTTCGCGGGCGCCATGACGAACACTCCTGCGCTGGCGGCGACGGGGGGCAGCCCCGAGGCGACCGTCGGCTACGCGAGCGCGTACGTCTACGGCGTCGTGGGCGCCATGATCGGAGTGTGGCTCGCTCTGCGCCACAGCGGCTCTGACACCGACACACCCGCCCCGATCATCGACAAGGCGGTGCGCGTCGACACCACCTCGCACCCCACCGTGGGCGATCTCGCCCGCCGGCACGGTGGGCGCATCACCATCTCGCGGCTGCATCGCGAGGACGAGGGTTCGATGCACGTGGCCGACGGTGACACCGAACTCACTGCCGGCGCGGTCGTCAACGTGGTCGGACCCAAGGACGATGTCGACGCAGTGACCGAAGAACTCGGCCACACCTCGACCGTCGATGTCGTCGGCCAGCGCAGCAGCCTCGACTACCGCCGCATCATCGTCTCGCGGGCGGCGCTGTCGGGTCGCACGATCGCCAGTCTGGGCCTGCGTGAGAGGTTCGGCGCATCGATCGTGCGCATCCGTCGCGGTGACGTCGACCTCGTGGCGACCGCGGATGCGATCGTGCAGCAGGGGGATCGGCTGCGCGTGGTCGGGCCGAAGGTGCGGATGCCAGAGGTGTCGGCCTACCTCGGCGACTCCGAGCGCGGCAATACCGACACCAACCCGGCTGCCCTCGGCCTCGGTGTCACGATCGGACTGCTGGTGGGCGTCGTGCAGATCCCACTGCCCGGCGGCGGAGCGTTCAGCTTCGGATTCGCGGCCGGAGCGCTGATCATCGGCCTGGTGCTGGGCCGCGTGCGCCGCATCGGCGTGGTGTCGGTGTCGCTGCCCAACACCGCGGCGACTGTCATCGCCGAGTTCGGGCTGCTGGTGTTCCTCGCGTTCGCCGGCATCAAGGCCGGCTCGCAGATCGTTGCCGCGATCACGTCGGGCGAGGTCGTGACCTTGCTCGGCCTGGGTGCGGTGATGACGACGATCGTGGTGGCGGCGACCTATCTGGTCATGCGGCACGTGTTCTCCATGGGTGGCACGCGCCTGTCCGGCGCGGTCAGCGGTGCGATGACCAACCCGGCACTGCTGGCATTCGCACAGGAGCGCACCAACTTCGACCCCCGCGTCGCGCTGGGTTACAGCCTGATCTACCCCGCCGCGATGGTCGTGAAGATCGTGGTCGCCCAGATCATCATCCTGCTCTGACCCCGAGCGGGTACCCGCGGCATCGAGGGCGAGGGCGAGGGCGAGGGCGAGGGCGAGCGCGAGGGTCAGGGTGAGCGCGCCGGCGAGGGCGAGCGCGAAGGCGAGGGTCAGTGTGAGCGCGCCGGCGAGGGTGAGCGCGTGGGGGCGGATGGGGCAGCGTCAGCGAAGGACGTCGGCGAGGTCGTAGGCTGCGACCTGCTCGAGCTGGGAGAACGTGCACGACTGCGGCTCGCGGTCCGGCCGCCACCGCTCGAACTGCACCGTGTGGCGAAAGCGGCGTCCTTCGAGCTGGTCGTATCGCACCTCGAGCACCCGCTCCGGTCGCAGCCGCACGAACGACACATCCTTGCCGGCGCTGAACCGCGACCTGTCGGTCTCGCCCGTGACTGCCTGACCCTCGGCATCCACTTCGACCAGATCGGCCAGCTCATCGACCAGCTCGAGCCGGCGCTGGTTGCTCCACGCCGCGACACCGCCCACGTTGTGCAGCTGCCCCTCTTGGTCGTAGAGCCCGACCAGCAGCGAACCCACTCCCTGCCCGCTCTTGTGGATCCGGTACCCCAGAGCCACAACGTCCGCCGTGCGAGCGTGCTTGATCTTGAACATCGTGCGCTTGCCCGGCGCATACGGCTGGTCGAGCGGCTTGGCGACGACCCCATCGAGCCCGGCTCCCTCGAACTCGGCCAGCCACCGCCGCGCCAGCTCGGGGTCCTCCGTCGTGCGGGTCAGGTGGATGGGGTGGCCGATGCCGGTCAGCAGGGCCTCGAGCTCGGCGCGGCGCTGGGCGAACGGCAGAGGCTGCAGGTCGTGATCGCCACGGGCCAGCAGATCGAACGCGATGAACATCGCCGGGTACGTCTCGCTCAGCATCTTCACGCGTGATGCCGCCGGATGGATGCGTTGCGACAGGATCTCCCACTGCAGCCGCTGCGAACCGGCTTCGCCGTCGGCCACCACGATCTCACCGTCGAGCAGACACGGCTCCGGCAGCAGCCGGGCGCACGCGTCGACGAGTTCGGGGAAGTAGCGTGTCAGCGGCTTCGCGCCCCGCGAGCCCAGCTCGACGTTCTCGCCGTCCCACGCCACCAGCGCACGGAAGCCGTCCCACTTCGGCTCGAAGGAGAGTCCGCCCGGCGTCCGGGCCGGGTCGGGCACCGCGGGCACGGACTTTGCGAGCATGGGCGCGGGGATGTCGTAGGGCACGTCCCCATCCTGCCCGCGCCCGGTGGCGGACGTAACCCCGGTCTGCCGACCGGACTCGTGCGCGGCCGATCACCGCACACGACGAAGGGCGGGGCCCGAAGGCCCCGCCCTGTCACATCGACGGCCCCCACCTCGACGTCGTCGTCTCCGCGTCCCCGGCGGAAACCGCTTCAGATGATCAGGTCAGTGGGTCGCCAGGCGCGCGTACGGCCGGCGCACCAACGCCAGGATCCAGTCGGTCACCGCGGCGAACCCGGTCGGACGGTGCTCGGTGCTGACCCGGCCGCGCTCGGCCTGGCGGCGCAGCAGCTCGTTCTCGCGGTCGAGGGTGATGGCGCGGTGCTGGTCGAGGACGATGGCGGTGTGGACGGTGGCGTTCATGGTGATCTCCTGTCTGAAGCGGTTCCGGCGATCCGGTTCCGGTCGTGCTGACAGGTATGACTTTCCTCGCTGAGGGGTGGCTGCCTCATCGGGCGGATGCCGTATCTTCGCGGCTCCGGAGGCCTTAGGCGGTCGCTGCCGTGCCTTAGGCCGTCCCTGCCGTGCCTTAGGCGGTCGCCGCGGTGCTTGCGGGTCACCCGATCGCCGTAGCCGGCTCCATATGCCGCAGGCCGTCCCGGAGTGGAGTGGACAGGGCGCGCACCGGCGTCAGACTGTGGCGTCCTCGGCCACGTCGTGCGCAGCGTAGAGCGCAGCGGCCTCGGTGCGGTTCGCGGCGCCGATCTTCGCGAGGATCGCCGACACGTGCACCGACGCTGTCTTCGGCGAGATGAACAGTCGCTGCCCGATCTGCGGGTTGGTGAGTCCTTCGGCCACCAGTGTGAGCACTTGCAGCTCGCGGCGGGTCAGCGCGGCGGTCGACGCCGGCCGGCCGGACGGTGCGGAGGCGGCGCCGCTCTGCGTGTCGCCGGCAGCGATTCCCGCCCGGGCCGCGAGTTCCCGTGCCCACCGGGCGGTGATGCCGGCACCGTCGGCGGGGGCGTCTGCGATGACGGTGGTCAGGACGATGCCGGCCTCATCGCGATCGCCGGTGGCGATCAGCGCCTCGGCCAGCCGGTACCGGGCGTAGTGGAGGAACCGTACGGGCGTGAGG
>JAEXHA010000050.1 GCA_023450335.1 Actinomycetes bacterium
CGGCCCAGCCGCTCATCCTGATGGCGCTCACCGGCATCTGCCTCGCGCTGTACCAGCCGCTGTTCTTCCTCGGCACCGCGCGCAACGGCGTGGCGGTGGGCACTGTCATCGCGCTCGGCTCGGCGCCGGTGCTCGCCGGCCTGCTGGAGTGGTCGCTCACCCGACGGCTTCCGGGGCGTCTCTGGCTGGCCGCCACCGCGCTGGCCACCCTCGGCGTCGTGCTGCTGGGCGCGGGCGGGTCGACCACCGGTGTCGGTGCGGCCGATCCGCTGGGCCTGGCCGGCTCGGTCGGCGCCGGGGCGGCTTTCGCGGTGTTCGCCAACGCGCAGCGCCGGCTCATGCAGGCCGGATGGGACCCCTTCACCGTGGCAGGTGCCATGGGCGCCGGCGCCGCGCTGTGCGGCGCGCTCGCCCTGCCGCTGGTCGACCTGCGCTGGCTGGCTGAACCGTCCGGCCTTGTCATGGCGCTGTGGCTGGGCGTGGCGACCGTCGCGGTCGCCTACACGCTGTTCACGTGGGGGCTCGAGCGTCTCACGGCGGCGACGGCGGCCACTCTGACGCTCGCCGAGCCGCTGACGGCGACCGTGCTGGGCGTGACGCTGCTGGGCGAGCAGCTGCCGGCGCTCGCGATCGCCGGCCTGGTGGTCCTCGCGGCCGGTCTGGCCCTGCTGGCCCGCGGCGTCCGCACTCCCCGCGACCCCGCTCCCTTCGCGGTGGAGGCGTGATCATGGATGCCGGTACCCGCACGGCCGAGCTGCAGCGCCTGCTGGGTGCGCAGGCGCGACTGGGGCGCCCCCTGTCGGGCGGCGCGCATGCGGCCACGTATCTCGTCGACCTCGACGGCACCGAGCTGGTCGCCCGGTGGTTTCCCGACGACGACCCGGCCGCGACCCGCGAGCTCAAGGTGCTGGCCGTGCTCGCCGGTCATGACACCGCCACCGCTACCGCCGGTGACAGCCGTTCCGCCACATCCACCCCGATTCCACTCCCGGTGCCGGCGCTGATCGCCCACGCCGGGTCGCTCATCGTCACCACGCGCGTGCCGGGCGGCCCGCCGCCGGCCGACGCCGATCCGCTGGTGCTGGCCGAACCGCTCGCACGTGCGCTCTCCGTCATCCACGCGCACAGCCCCGGTGCTCTGCCGGTGCGCGACCCCGTCGGCCCGCACGCCCGTGCGGCGTATGCGCGCGGGTCGCGCGAATCGGGGCTGCGGCCACCCGACCCGGGCGTGCTGGCCGCGGCGGACGTGCTCTCCCACGGTGACTTCTGGTGCGGCAACGCGCTGTGGAGCGGCGACGGCGAGCCGCGGCTGACCGGCATGGTCGACTGGAGCGGCGCGCACCGGGCACCACGCGGTGCCGACGTGGCGTGGTGCCGGCAGGACCTTGCACTGTTGGGCTCGCCCGCCGCGGCCGACCTGTTCGCCGCGGAGTACTGTCGCCTGACCGGGTTCGACCCCGCCCACGTGCATGACTGGGATGTGCAGGCCACGTGGCGCGCGTGGGGTCGTGTCGGCTCGTGGGCCGACAACTACGCGGGGATCGGCCGCCCCGATCTCACCGCCGCCGCGCTCGAGGCGCATTTCGCGATCTGGGTCGATCGGCTCCGCGCCGCCGAGCGCTGACGGCCCGTCGACACCGCGAGCCACGCACCGGCTCCGCGAGTCACACACCGGCTCCGCGAGCCACGCACCGGGACCGCGACTAACACACCGGCTCCCGCCACCGAGCTGCGGGCGGCCGCAGCGAACGGGCCCCCGCGGTCACACCGCCACGACCACCGCCACGGCGAACGCCGCCACTCCCTCACCCGCGCCGGTGAACCCGAGACCGTCGGTCGTGGTCGCCGACACCGACACCGGAGCACCGAGGGCCGCCGACAGCACCGCTTCGGCCTCCACGCGCCGCGCGGCGAACCGCGGCCGTGTCGTCTGCACCTGCACCGACACGTTGCCCACGACGAACCCCGCCTCGGCCAGCAGGGCGCGGGTGCGCACGAGGAACGCCTCGGCGTGAGCGCCGGCGTACTCGGGCTGGGCGGTTCCGAAGTGGGTGCCGATATCGCCCAGACCCGCGGCGGCCAGCAGCGCGTCGACGATCGCGTGTGCGACCGCATCGCCGTCGGAGTGGCCCTGCAGGCCCGGCTCGCCCGGCCACTCGAGCCCGGCGAGCCACAGCGTGCCGTCGCCGCCGAAGGCGTGCACATCGGTGCCCACCCCCACGCGCGGCACGGCAGGCGTCGCGTCGATCGATGCCACGGTCGGCGCGACCGGGGTCGCCAGCAGCCGGGCGCGCTCGAGATCGGCCGGCGTCGTGATCTTGAACGATCGCTCGTCGCCGGCGACGGTGAACACCGGGAAGCCGGCGGCCTGTACGAGGGCGGCATCGTCGGTGTACTCCTCGCGCGTGCGCTCGTACGCCGCGTCGAGCACGTCACGCCGGAACCCCTGCGGGGTCTGCGCCGCCGCCAGATCGGCGCGGTCGACGGCGGCGGTGACCGCGTCGGCGTCGATGCGTTTGATCGTGTCGACCACCGGCAGCACCGGCAGCACGGCATCCCGCCCGCTCTCGACCGCCTCGATGACGCGACCGAACACCTCCGCCGGGGTCAGCGCCCGCGCGGCGTCGTGCACGAGCACGATGCGCACATCGGGCCACACCGCCGCCAGGCCCGCCCGCACCGACTCCTGCCGCGTGGCACCGCCGGCGGTGACCGTCACCAGGTCGCGGCGGTCGCCGGCCGCCTCGACGGCGTCGGTCTGCGCGTCGCCGACGCGATCGGCGGGGGCGACGACGACGACCTGCGCGGCAGGACCGGCGAACACACTGCGCAGGGCATGACGCAGCATCGAATGGCGGTCGATGCCGACGAACGCCTTCGCCCCGCCGGCGCCCAGGCGCTGCCCCGATCCGGCGGCGACGACGACGACGGCCACATGCGGCACGGGGATGATGCTCATGTCTTCGAGGGTACCGACCGGGCCCGAGCCGGCTTTCCCCGCCGCAGCGCCCACACGGCCACGGCCAGCAGCACCGCGCCGCCGACGGCGAGCCACACGTCGAGGAACCATTCCATGACCGCGAACGGCGGCACGAAGGCGCACACCCACCCCACCGCCACCCATCCCACCGCGGGGACCGAGCCGAGGGTGCCCAGCGCCTCCCACCGGGCGATCGCGAGGGACAGCGCGAGCACGGCGGCCAGCACCGCGATGAACATGATCGGCCGGGTCGCCCACCACAGGCTCGAGCCCGGCACCGGCGCCGCCCCGGGGATCAGCAGGCTCAGCCCGCTCAGCGCCAGGATCACCGGCAGGTGCCACAGGTAGACGGTCATCAGCCGCGAACCCAGCAGGAGTACGAACCCCTGCGCCGCCCGCAGCCGCATCAGCCGGGCCAGCGCCGGTCGCGCCAGCCGCAGCAGGCACGCCTGCGCGAGGCCCAGCACGACGAGCGGCATTGTGGGCGGGTTGAGGTTGCCGAGCATGCTCGGTGAATACGGCCCCCACACAGTCATCGGCCACAGCAGCAGGTAGCAGGCGGCGGCGATCGTCAGCAGAGTGAGCGGATGCCGGCGGTCGAACCACCCGTCCCGGTACCAGAAGCCGAACTGCTGCACGAGTGGCCACACCAGGAGGAGGTTGACCAGGCCGATCTCGGTGATGCCGGTGGTGAACCTCACGGCATCCACCACCACGACCCCCGCCAGCAGGATCGCGAGGGTGCCGCGCGGAGCGGAAGCGTGCCACCGGGTCAGCCACGGGACCGCCGCCTGGCAGATCAGATAGGCGGCGAGGAACCACAGCGGCGACCCGGCGCCGACGGCGGCGGCCTCGACGATGTCGGGGGCCAGCCCCAGCGTCGTGACGGGCACCAGCACGAGCGCGAACAGCACGAACAGCGGCAGGGCCGGCTGCGCCAGCCGCAACGTGCGTGTGCGGATGAACCCCGCGGCGTCGCCGCCGCGGTCCGTCCACGATCGCCATCCGGTCGCGGCGGCGAACCCGCCCACGACGAAGAACAGCGGCATGACCTGACCGACCCAGGTGGCCGCGTCGAACCACGCCTCCGTCTCGGCGGGGCGCGACGCGATCAGGCCGCCGTCCGGCCCGGGGCCGATGCCCACCATGACGATGTGCACGACCACGACGAACAGCACGCACATCACGCGCGCCAGATCGAGCGTCAGATCACGACGTGACAGGTCGGGACGAACCGGGGCGACGATGCTCACCGCACCATCATCGTGCGTTCAGCGCACGGATGCCGGGATTTCGCGCGTCAGGACGCGAGCACCTCGTCGAGCACGCCGGACGCGTGGTCCTCTTCGGCCTTGAGCGCGAGCGCGATCTCGGACACGAGGATCTGGCGCGCCTTGGCGAGCATGCGCTTCTCACCGGCCGACAGGCCACGGTCCTGGTCACGGCGCCACAGGTCGCGGACGACCTCGCTCACCTTGATGACATCACCCGAGGCGAGCTTCTCGAGGTTCGCCTTGTAGCGGCGCGACCAGTTGGTCGGCTCTTCGGTGAACGGCGCGCGCAGCACATCGAACACCTTCTCGAGGCCGTCCTTGCCGATCACGTCGCGGACGCCCACCAGGTCGACATTGTCTGCCGGAACCTCGATGATCAGGTCGCCCTGGGTGACGTTGAGCTTCAGATACTTCTTCGTCTCACCCTTGATGATGCGGTCTTTGACCTCGATGATGGTCGCGGCCCCGTGGTGCGGATAAACGACCGTCTCGCCAACCTCAAAAAGCATGCAGTTATGTCCTTTCGGCAAACTAAAGGATACCACAGGCGACATACGCTAAGGTTCTCCACTTGCGCATGGTGGCGCGGTTCCCGGCGTGTGGATCCACCTTCGCGACTGCGTAGACTGGACCTGCAGACAATCGTCGTCATTCTGGGAGGAATCGTGAAGAAGTCGCGTGTCATGGCGTCGGTCGCCCTCGCTGCCGCGCTGGCCCTGGGAGCTTCCGGCTGCAGCATGATGGCCCCGCAGGCGACGACGATCCCCTACTCCCCCGGAGACGGCGTGAACATCCCGTCGTCGGGCCCGCTCGACATCCTCAACGCGCTGGTCGTCGCCGACGACGAGGGCACCAACGGCAACCTGCTGGCGGCCGTGGTCAACGACACCGACCAGGCGCAGACCCTGACCATCGGCGTGGGCGGCACCACCCACACCGTGCGCGTGGCCGCCGACACCGTCATGAGCTTCGGGTTCGACGGCGTCGAGCCGCTGCTTCTGGAGGGCATCGACACCAAGCCGGGCGCGAACCTCGAGATGTCGTTCCAGTCCGGCGACGGCACCGGCGTCGAGACCGCGGTGCCGGTCCTCGACGGCCGCCTCGACTACCTGGCCGAGTTCGTCCCCGCCGCCTGAGCGCCCGGACCGCCTAAGCGCGCTGACCGCCTGAGCGCTCGCACCGCCTGATCTCCTGAGCGCCCGGACCGCCTGAGCGCGATTTCCTGAGCGCCCGATCTCCTGAGCGCCCGGACCGCCTGAGCGCGCAGACGCGCTCAATGCCCAGGTCCGGGCGCGGCCTCACCCCTCGAAGCGGTATCCCAGGCCTCGCACCGTCAGCAGCATGACGGGGTGGGCCGGATCCTTCTCGATGCGCGAGCGGATGCGCTTGATGTGCACATCGAGTGTTTTCGTGTCGCCGAAGTAGTCACTGCCCCACACCCGGTCGATCAGCTGACCGCGGGTGAGCACGCGACCGGCGTTGCGCATGAGCACCTCGAGCAGCTCGAACTCCTTGAGCGGCATCGCGATCTCGGCGCCGTCCACGGCGACGGTGTGCCGGTCGATGTCGACCGTGACGCGGCCGCCACTGAGGACCTGCTCCTCCACGTCCAGCGCCATCGTCTCGGCGCGGCGCAGAACCGCGCGCATCCGGGCCAGCAGCTCGCGTGACGAGTACGGCTTGGTGACGTAGTCATCCGCGCCGAGCTCGAGCCCGACGACGATGTCCACCTCGGAGTCCTTCGCCGTCAGCATTATGATGGGCGTCTGCGACGTCGTGCGGATGACCCGGCACACCTCGGTCCCCGGCATCCCGGGCAGCATGAGATCGAGCAGGACGATGTCGGGGTGCTGCGCGTCGAACATCTCGAGCGCGGCCGGGCCGTCCTCGGCGATGTCGACCTCGAAACCCTCCCGGCGCAGCAGGTACGCCAACGGGTCGGCGAGATCGGGCTCGTCCTCGACGATCAGAACGCGGGTCATCGCGAGTCTCCTTTCGCCCGGGCCACGGGCTTGCGCTTGCGCTTCTTCTTGGGCGCGGTGGGGTCGGGGGCCGGCACGGTGGCCAGGCGGATGGTGAACGTCGAACCGCGGCCGGGCCGCGACCACAGCTCGACCTCGCCGCCATGCCGCTGCACGGCGTGCTTGACGATCGAGAGCCCCAGGCCCGTGCCGCCGGTGCGGCGCGAGCGGGCCTGGTCGGCGCGGTAGAAGCGTTCGAACACGCGCTCCTGGTCGGCCTCGGGGATGCCGATGCCGCGGTCGGTCACGGCGATCTCGACGAAGCCGTCGCCGTTCTTGACCCCCACGCCCACGCGGCCGCCTGCCGGCGAGTAGACGATCGCATTGGCCACGAGGTTGCTGATCGCCTCGCTCAGGATGTTGGCGTCGCCGCGGACGTAGACGCCGCGGGCACCGCCGCGGACCACCTCGATGCCGGCGGAGTCTGCGGCGATGGCCTGCGACTCGATGGCCGTGGTGACGACCTCGTCGATGGAGACGTCTCGCACGTCGGTCAGATCGGTGTCGGCCTGCAGGCGTGACAGGTCCATGATGCGTGCGACCAGCTGCGTCAGCCGGGTCGTCTCGGCGGTCAGCCGGCCGGCGAAGTGACGCACCTGGGCGGGGTCGTCGGCGGCGGACTCGACCGCCTCGGACAGCAGGCTGATGGCTCCCACCGGCGTCTTCAGCTCGTGGCTCGTGTTGGCGACGAAGTCACGCCGCATCTGCTCGACGCGTTCACGCTCGGTGATGTCGCGCACGATCACCAGGGTCAGGCGGACGGTGACGACGCCGGCGCGCGCGATGACCGACCGCGGCTCGACGCCGCGGCGCAGCCCCAGAGTCGCCGTCTCATGCCGCTCGTGCGTGCGTGCGGCCCGGGCGAGGGCCCGCAGCTCATCGGGCAGTTGCTCACCCTCGAGCAGACCGAACAGGCCCGCCGCCGCGGAGGCGGCCACGATCGACATGGAGGCGTCGACGATCACCGCCGCGTCGTCCAGCGCCGCCAGTACGGCCCGCGCCCCCTCGGGGATCTCCGCCGAGGCCTGCACGCGCGCGGCGCGCCGCGCGCGGACGGCCTCGATCACGATCCAGGTGGCCGCGACCCCCACGAGAACGCCCACGACGAGCGCGAGCAGCGCAGCCGCAGTCGTGTTCATGACCCCAGCGTAGGGTGGACGCAACCCCCGTTCCGGCCAACAGAGGTGTGGGACCCCGTTCGCGGACGAGTGTTCACGCGGACGGCACCATTCGTTAACCTTCGGCGGGGACGATGGCCATGCCGCCGGGCGCGACGCCGTGTCGTGCCCGCGAGAGGAGAGTTGCTCACATGCGCGAAGTTTTCCACCAGTCGCTCGAAGACGTGCAAAGCCGCCTGGTCGAGATCGCCGAACTGGTGACGGTCGCGATCGACAAGGCCACGCGCGCGTTCGGCAAGAGCGACGTGGGCCTTGCCGAAGAGGTCATCGAGGCCGACGAGATCATCGATCAGAAGACGATCGCCCTGGACGAGCTGGCCATCGAGATCCTCGCGCGCCAGCAGCCGGTGGCCCGTGATCTGCGCATCGTCGTGGCCGCGCTGCGGGTGAGCACCTCGCTCGAGCGCATGGGCGACATCGCCGAACACATCGCGCAGATGACCCGCATGCGCTTCCCCGAGCGGGCGATCCCCAAGGGCCTGAAGAGCACGTTCGTGAAGATGGGCGAGCTCGACGTCGAGGTGGCCCACACCCTCACCGAGCTGCTGCGCACCGAAGACCTCGCGCTGGTCGAGTCGCTGCGGCTCCGCGAAGAGAAGCTCGACGAACTGCACCTGTCGGTGTTCGAGAAGGTGCTCAGCGAGAACTGGCAGGGCGAGGCCGCCGCCACCGTCGACGCGACGCTGGCCAGCCGCTACCACGAGCGCTTTGCCGACCATGCGCTGACGGTCGCGCGCAAGGTCGCCTACCTCGCCACCGGCGACTGGCGTCCCGACACGGAGACCATCGCGATCATTGCCGAGGCGAGCGCGGCTCCCGGGGCCTGACCCCACCCGCGACGCGAAACGGGGTGGATGTCGCAGCCGCGGCATCCACCCCGTTCGTCGTCTGTGCTGCTTCTCGCCCCGTTACTTCTTGCCCTGAGCCGCGACCGCGGCAGCGCCGGCGGCGGCGGCTTCGGGGTCGAGGTACTCGCCCGGGCCCAGCGGCATGAGGTCCTCGCCGAGCTTGTAGACCAGCGGGATGCCGGTGGGGATGTTCAGCGCGGCGATGTCGTCGTCGCTGATGCGGTCGAGGTGCTTGACCAGGCCCCGCAGCGAGTTGCCGTGCGCGGCCACCAGGACCGTCTTGCCTGCCTTCAGGTCGGGGACGATCTCGCCCTCCCAGTACGGCATCATCCGGTCGATCACGATCTTGAGCGACTCGGTGCGAGGCACCTCGCCGTCGATGTCGGCGTAACGCGGGTCGTGCGCCTGGCTGTACTCGGCGTCGTCGGCCAGCTCGGGCGGCGGCACGTCGAACGAGCGGCGCCACAGCATGAACTGCTCCTCACCGAACTCCTCAAGCGTCTGCGCCTTGTCCTTGCCCTGCAGCTCGCCGTAGTGCCGCTCGTTGAGGCGCCACGAGCGCTTGACCGGGATCCACAGCCGGTCGGCGGCATCCAGCGCGATGTCGGCGGTCTGAATGGCGCGCGACAGGAGCGAGGTGTGGAGGATGTCGGGCAGCAGCCCCGATTCCTTGAGCAGCTCGCCGCCGCGCTGAGCCTCGGCTTTGCCCTGCTCGGTCAGGCGCACGTCCACCCATCCGGTGAACTGGTTGGTCTTGTTCCACTCGCTCTGGCCGTGGCGGAGGAGGATCAGCGTGTAGGGCGCGGTCATGACGCCCAGTCTACCGAGCCGGTCCCGCCGGCACAGGCTGGCATCATGGGGTGATGGCGCGCGGACCGGTGGGACAGATCACCCGCGGCACGACCGGCACCAACCGGCTGCGACGCATCGACCGGTGGATCGCCCGGCACCCCGCGTTGCGGCGCGCAGGCGACCCGCTCGTGGTCGACCTGGGTTACGGTGCCAGCGGCGTCACAGCGCTCGAGCTCGAGGCGCGCCTGCGACGGGCCCGCCCCGACGTCGAGGTCGTGGGGCTCGAGATCGACCCCGCCCGCGTCGCCCGCGCCCGCGCACAGCTGGCCGCGGTGCGTGCC
>JAEXHA010000020.1 GCA_023450335.1 Actinomycetes bacterium
CCCCCAACATCACTCACCCCCCCGGAGTGTGCCTCATGTCTCGTCTTCTCCGACGCCTCGGCGTCGTCGCCGCCTCTACCGCGCTCGTCGGCGCATCGCTTGCCGTGGCAGCGCCGGCATCCGCTGCCACCGTCGCCAGCTGCACGTCAATGTCGCTCGAGCAGGTGCAGACCCGCATCCTCACCGAGACGAACGTCGCGCGCGGCAAGGCCGGGCTGAAGTCGCTGACCGCGAACAGCCAGATGAACACGGTGGCCGTGAACTGGTCGGGCAAGCAGGCGGCGGCGAACAGGATGAGCCACAACCCGAGCTACAGCTCGCAGATCCCCAGCGGCTGGACGGGCGCCGCCGAGAACGTCGCCATGGGCTTCGCCCCCACGAAGGTCACGACCGGCTGGCTGAACAGCCCCGGGCACAGGGCGAACATCCTCGGGTCGTACACCCACATCGGCATCGGCGTGGCGTGCAGCTCGTCGGGGACGCCGTACTACACGCAGGTCTTCGGCAAGTACGCGAAGGCGCCGGCCAACCCCAATGTGTCGCGCGTGGCCGGCGACGACCGGTACGAGACGGCCGCCGAGATCTCGTCGTCGACGTTCCGCGCCGGCGTGCCCGTGGCGTATCTGGCCAGCGGCACGGCCTTCCCCGATGCGCTGTCGGGTGCTTCCTCGGCCGGAGTGGTCGGCGGCCCGGTTCTGCTCACCTCGCCCACCGCGCTGTCGGCCTCGGCGAAGACCGAGCTGCTGCGGCTGCGGCCGGCGCGGATCGTCGTGCTGGGTGGGCCGGGTGCGGTGTCGGATGCCGTGGTGCGCGCGGCCGACACCTTCACGACCGGTTCGGTCAAGCGTGCCGCCGGTGACGATCGCTATGAGACCTCGGCGGCGATCTCGGCCGCGACGTTCGACCCCGGCGTACCGGTTGCGTATCTGTCCAACGGCGCCACCTTCCCTGACGCGCTGTCGGGCGCGGCCGCAGCCGGAACCGTCGGTGGGCCCGTGCTGCTGACCGGCAAGTCTTCGATCCCGGCATCGGTTGCCGCCGAGCTCGACCGCCTGAACCCGCGCAAGATCGTGGTTCTGGGTGGCCCTGGCGCCGTGGCGAACGCCGTGCTGTCGAAGGCGCTCTCGTACACGTCGGGCGGCGTCTCGCGCCTGGCGGGCCCGGACCGCTACGCCACCTCAGCCGCGGTGTCGAAGGCCACCTTCAGTCCCGGCGTCGATGTCGTCTACATCGCGAACGGCACGACCTTCCCCGACGCGCTCTCTGGTGCCGCGGCGGCCGGCGTCGTCGGCGGACCGGTGCTGCTGACTGCCGGTTCGACCCTTCCCGCTGCAGTCGCTTCAGAGCTGGCACGGCTGAAGCCCACGAAGATCGTCATCCTCGGCGGGCCCGCCGCTGTGAGCGCGACGGTCGCCGCCCAGTTGGGTCGCTACGCCACCGGCTGAGGGAGCTGCCGGGCGCCGAGCCCCGGCATCCACCCCGCGTCAGCGGACGACAGCGGTGACGGCGGCCAGCCGCGCGAGCACCTCGTGGCTGATCGAGCCCAGTAGCAGCCGGGCGAAGGTGCCGCGGCCACGGGTGCCGACGACGGTCATCTTGGCGTCGGCGGCGAGCTCGTTGATCACGTGCGACGGGTAGCCCTGCTCGACCCTGCGGATCACGGTCAGGTCGGGGTAGTCACTGGCGAGGCCGGCGAGCGCGAGCGACAGGATCTCTTCGGTCGCCTGCTGCATGTTCGAGATGTACAGCTCGGGGTAGACGGCCAGGTCGTTGCGCGGCGCGACGAGGGGCGTCCACACCGACACGGCGATCAGCGGCTCACCCAGGCGGTCGGCTTCGGCGGCGGCGAACTTCAGCGCCGGCTCCGAGATCTCCGACCCGTCGATGCCGACGACGACGCCGCTGCGCTCCGACCCCAGGTCGACGTCGGGCACGACCACGACCGGTGAATGTGCGGCGGCGGCCAGACGGATGCCGTGGGCCCCACGGGCCGGGCCGTCCCCGGGGCCGCGGTAGTCGCTGCCGATGACCAGCAGCGCGGCGCCCTCGGACGCGTCGGCGAGCACCGAGACCGGGTTGCCGGACTCGACGCGCGTGGTCACTTGGACGCCCGCAGCCTCGATGCGCGCGACCTCTCGATCGAGCAGCTGCCGCGTCGCGTCGATGGCCGAGAGCATGACGTCGGCCTCGCCGACGGCGCCGATGGCTCCCCCGACGACCGAGATGAGCTCGATCGGCTGGTGGCGGTCCTTGGCCCGGGCGATGGCCCAGTCGACCACGCGCTCGGTGACCGGCGCTCCACTGATTCCGACGACGATCGTGTTCGACATGGTGCGCCCCTTCGCTGGAGTGTGCCTGCACCCCCACGCTATCGCCCCCGGCATCCCCCGTCACCCGCCGATCGCCGGAACAAACCGCCGCGCGCGCCGCCCCCGTCGCCGCGCCGCCCCATCTCCGCCGCGGTGCCCTCCTCTCCGCCGCGCACTCCGCCGCGCCGCCCCATCTCTCCACCGCGCCCGCCCCATCTCTCCACCGCGCCCGCCATCTCCGCCGAGTCGCCTACATCTGTCCGAGACGCCCAGCTACGTACCGTCCAAACGTGGGCGGCTCGTACACAGCTAGGGCGTGTCTCCTAACCTCGGGGGTTGATAGCGGGCAGGCTTGAGTGGTGTCGCGGACTTCTCTTCTCTCGGATGCTGAGTGGGCTCGGATCGAGCCGTTGAT
>JAEXHA010000046.1 GCA_023450335.1 Actinomycetes bacterium
GGCGGCTCAGCGCGGCACGAAGACGTCGTTCAGACCCAGGGGCGCCGGCCGCAGCGACGGCCGCACGAGCGCGCGGACGGTGGGCCAGGACTCTCTTCGGCCCAGCATCGCCCGCCGCACCTCGACCGCGACGCTCGCCCACAGGTAGCACCAGCCGCGCACCGGGCCGGTGAGTCGGCGGTAGATGCGGACGCGATTGAGGATCTTCATCATGTGGGTCGTCGCACTCTCGCCCGACCCGCCGCCCACGTGGAGGGCGCCCGCGTCGGGCGTGTAGCGGGTCGACCATCCGGCATCCTTCGCCCGCAGACTCAGGTCGGTCTCTTCGGAGTAGAGGAAGAACGACTCGTCCATGCCGCCCAGCGCCGCGTAGCACTCGGCGTCGACGAGCAGGATGGCGCCGACGGCCCAGTCCACGTCATGCTCGTGCTCATACTCGGCCGGATCCTCGATCCGCTCGGTGAACATCGGCCAGCCGGTGAAGCTCAGCCCGCCGACCCGGCCCAGCGTCGGCCGGCGGCGCAACGTGGGCGACAGCGTGCCGTCCGCTTCACGGATGCGGGGGGCGACGATGCCGACCCCGGGCTTGTCGAGCACCCGGCGCATGCGCGGCACCGAGTCCGGGTCGAGCGTGGCATCCGGATTGAGGATGAGCACCGCCCGAGCCGACGGCGAAGCGGCCACCGCGCGGTTCATCCCGGCGGCATAGCCCACGTTCGTGGAGCGGACCACGACACAGTCGGACCGCTGGTCGAGGATGTCGAGCGTGCTGTCGGTGGACCCGTTGTCGACCACCACGACCGAGTACGTGAGCGCGCCCATGGCCGCGGGGATGCTGTCGAGCAGCGCCGCCACATGATCCTCGCTGTCATAGGTCACGACGATGGCGGCGACGTCAACATTCACGCCCTCATCGTATCGAGTAGAGGTCATCGACCCGCGGTGCGCGTCCCGCGAGGGAGTGCCCGGTCATGAGGGGAAAAGAAGCCCCGTTGCGGAGTGCGGCCCCGTAGACTTCGGGTGTGACGTCGACTGCACCCGAATCCAGCCCCGGCACACCCCGACGCGTCCCTGTGTCCATCGTCTGTGTGTACAACGACGAAGGCGTGCTGACGTCGTGCCTTCGGCACTCGGTCGAGGCGCAGGCCGAGTCGGCGCCGGGCACCGAGCTGCTCGCGATCGACAACCGTGAGGGACGGTTCTCCACCGCCGGGGCCGCGCTCAACCACGGGGCCCGCTCGGCCCGCAACGACGTCGTCGTCTTCGTGCATCAGGATGTCGTGCTGCACTCGCTGCCCGCTCTGGAGCAGGTCGCCGCCGAGCTGCTCTCCTCCCCGGATATCGGCATCCTCGGGGCCGTCGGCATCGACCGCGACCGTCGGATCATCGGACGTATCCGTGACCGGATCGTGCAGATCGGGGAGCCCGCTCCCACGCCCCGCGACGTCGACACGCTCGACGAGGTCCTGCTGATGACGACGACCGAGCAGGTGCGTCGCGATCCGCTGTCCGAGGATCCACTGCTGGCATGGCACGCCTACGGGGTCGAGTACGCGGTGCGCATGCGACGGGACGGCCGCCGCGCGGTGGCACGCGACATCCCACTCACGCACAACAGCCTGAGCACCAACCTCGCCAAGCTCGACCTGGCCCATCGGCACGTCGGTGACGCGTACCCCGAGCTGCTGCCCATCCACACGACGTGCGGCACCATCCACCGCGACGGTGCGGCCGCCACCCGCGTCGCCGGCGGACTGCGTCGCTACAACAGCGCGCGCCTGTGGTGGAACGAATCGCTGGTCGCGCGCTCGGCGCGCCGCATCAGCCCGGACAGTCCGCAGGTCCTCGCCGACATCCGCATGCTCATCGACGACGCCCTCGAGTCCGGCGGCAAGACCTCCCTGCGGGTGATCGATCTGGACCCCGATGCGACGGCGGACCACGCCGAGGACCTGAGCCGTTTCGACCGGCCGTTCACCCTCCAGACCGCAGACGTGGACCAGGCGCGGGCTGCACTCGCGGACCGCGAGCCGGAGGAGCTGCTGTTCCTCGCCGGTCTCACCGAGTCGTCCCTGTCACAGCTGGCACCGTTCGACGACCAGCCCCACCTGCTGGGCAATTCGCACTCGACCGGGCAATGGGCGCTGTTCGGTGTCGCACCCGATGCGCTGACGGCGCTCTGGCCCTCCTGGCGCAACCGCCCCGTACCGGGCCTCGCCTGAGGACGGCGGCGGTCGATGGCATCCTCCACCGGGTCTGCGCGCGCCGCCCTCGCGGCCTCCGCGTGGGGGGCCGTCGTGTACCTGACCGACTGCCTGCCCCCGCGCATCCGGTACGGGTACGTGCATCGGCTGACCCGGGCGCTGCTGCGCACACCGCTTCCCGCGCTGGCGGCGCTGCCGCACGACAGGGGCGCTGTCGACGCCGTCGCGGGGCCGACGGCGTCCGAGGTCGACAGCACGACGACGTGCGTGCTGGCCGCCGACGCGCTCGACATCGGCGGCATCGGCTCGGTGATCGAGATGCTGGCGCGCGGTCTGGGCGATTGCGGGGTGCGGCCGGTGGTGGTGACGACCGCCGAGGGTGCCCGCGCCGACCGTCTCCGTCGCGTCGGTGTCGACGTGACCGTCGTCACAGACGAGGAATCCGCGCTCACGGCGATCACGGCACTCTCCCCGGATGTCATCCAGTCACACAGCGCGCCGCCGTTCCTCGAGAGCGCGGCCCGCCGCAGCGGGGTGCCTCTCATGCCGGTCATGCACAACACGGAGATCCACTACACGAAGGCCCGTTGGGCCGACTTCGCCGGTCTCATGGCGGAGTCCGTGATGGGCATCGCCGTCAGCGAGACCGTGCGCGAGTTCCACCTCCGGCACATCGGCGACGCCACCCCCATCATCGTCATCCCCAACGGGGCGCCCACGGCCACAGCGCCGTCACGGCACGAGCGCGCCGCGGCCCGGTCGGCGCTTTCGCAGGTCCTCGGTGCGGAGCTCGGCGACGACATCGTGTTCGTGACCCTCGCACGCTACGACGCGCAGAAGAACATCGCCGGGCTCACCGCCGCGTTCTCCGACGCCGTGTCCGAGGCATCCCCCGCCATCCGCCTGGTGTGCGCCGGCGACCCATCGGACTGGACCGAACTGCGTCGCGCCGACGCGATCCGTCGCGCGGGTGCTGCCCGCGACCGCATCCATTTCCTCGGCAACTCCGACGCGCGGACGCTTCTCACGGCGGCCGACGCGTTCGTGCTCGACTCGTTCTTCGAGGGCTGGCCCGTCGCAGCCACCGAGGCGGCCGCGTTCGGTCTCCCCCTGCTGCTGGCCGACGTCGGTGGCGCGGCCGAACTGGTGGCCCGCGACCCCGGGCGGTCGCTGCTCATCGCGAACGCCACCGGAGCCGCGAGCGAGGTGTCCGACCGCCGCGTGCGGGCAGCCCGTCGGCGCTCACGACGTCAGCCCAATGCGCCCGAGCTGCGCGATGCGGTGCGCAGAATCGCCGACACGGTCCTCGCCGAGCGACGCAACGCGCCGGCGTCGGAGGTCACCGGAGCCGCCGGTCGCTCCGCGGTCGACTCGATGAACGCCGCCCATGCGGAGGCCATCCGCGCCGCCGCGGCAGGTCGGACCGGGCACGGGGTGGATGCCGCACGCGGGAACGACGGGAGCGCACCGGGCCGATGAGCGTCGAGATCGCCGAGATCACCGCGTCCGACGTCCCGGTCGCGGCGCAGTTCCTCCATGATGAGCTGAACCCTGCCGTCTCGGCCGCCGCGTGGCGGGGCCTGCTGCAGCCGCCCTGGCATACCGGACCCAACAGCGGGTTCCTGGCGCGCGTCGACGGTCGCGTCGTCGGGGTCTACGCGGCCGTGTACTCGAGCCGTGAGGTCGACAGCGAGACCGTCCCCGTCTGCAACCTCGCCGCCTTCTGCGTGCTCGAGGAGTACCGGATGCACGGGCTGCGTCTGGTGCGCGCTCTGCTCAAGCAGCCCGGGTATGTGTTCACCGACCTCTCCCCCAGCGGCAACGTGGTCGCGATGAACGAGCGGCTCGGCTTCCGTCGACTGCCCGGCGACACGAAGCTGGTCGTCAATCTGCCCCGGCTCGGCCGGCGTGGCCTCCGTCTCAGCGCCGACCCGGCGGTGCTCACCGCCACCTTGCGCGGCCGCGACGCCCAGGCGTACCGTGACCACCGCGATGCCGCAGCGGCCCGGCATCTCCTCGTGCAGCGCGACGGCCGGCACGCCTACCTCGTGTTCCGCGCGGACTCGCGCAAACGTCTGCGACTGTTCGCGACGCCGCTGTACGTCGGCGGCGACCGGGAACTGCTCGGATCAGCGTGGCCGCAGGTGCGCGCCCATCTGCTGCTGCGGCATCGGCTGCCGTTCACCCTCGCCGAGACGCGTCTCCTCCCGTTCCGCGTGGGCCTCGGCCGCCGGATCGCGCAGCCCCGCCCCAAGATGATCCGAGGCGATGCACTGCCGGCCGCGCAGGTGGATTACCTGTACAGCGAACTCGCGCTGGTCAGTTGGTGACGGCGTTCTGAGACGCCAGCTTGCCGTCGACGAGATCCTGCAGGCTGCCGACCGTCTCGAACAGCTCGGCGCCGAACTCGTCATCGTCGATCGTGATGTCGAAGCGGTCTTCGATCGCGCCGACCAGGGCGACCACGCCGAACGAGTCGAGCTCCGGCAGTGCGCCGAAGAGGGCCGTATCCGGGTGCAGGGTGTCCGGGCTCTGCGACAGTTCGAGCGCTTCGACGAGCACGGTGCGCACGGCGCTCAGGGTGTCGGTGGTCATGTGGGTCTCCTTGTTCATGGTCAGACGAGGACTTCGGCGGGCGCGGGATGCCCGAGGAATGCGGTGGGGCTGGCGGTGAGGCCATACGCCCCCTGCTGGAAGATCACGATGAGGTCGCCGATCTCGGCGTCGGGCAGGTGGATGTCGTCGCCGAGCAGGTCGAGGGGCGTGCACAGGCAGCCGACGACGGTCACCGCGGATCCTTCGGCCGCGGCGGCCCGATTGCCGACGACCAGGGGATAGTTGCGGCGGATGGCCTGGCCGAAGTTGCCGGACGCCGCGAGCTGGTGGTGCATCCCCCCGTCGACGACGAGAAAGGTCGTGCCGCGCGACACCTTGCGGTCCACGACCCGGGTCACATACACGCCGCACTCGCCGACCAGGAACCGGCCGAGCTCGATGACCGGGCTCGCGTGCGGGAAGCGCTCGGCGATCGGCCCGTCGACGAGTTCGGTCAGGTGCTCGGCGACGGTGTCGAGGTCCAGCGGCCGGTCCTTCTCGGTATAGGGGATGCCGAATCCTCCGCCGAGGTTCAGGTAGCGCAGCGCTGTGGGCAGATGGTCGGCGAGCCGGGTGATCAGGTCGACCGTACGGCGCTGCGCTTCCGCGATGATCTCGGCGTGGAGGTTCTGCGAGCCGGCGAAGACGTGGAAGCCGAGGACATCGACGGTTCCGGCGAACTCGGCGAGCACGGCGGGCATCTGCTCGGCGTCGATGCCGAACTGCTGCGGCCCGCCGCCCATGCGCATACCGGAGCCCTTCACGGCGAAGTCCGGGTTGACCCGCACCGCGACCTGCGGCTGTACGCCCAGTTCCTCCCCCGCCGCGATGACGCGGCGCAGCTCGGTGGGGGACTCCACTTCGACGATGACGCCGGCGGCGACGGCCTGACGGACCTCGTCCGGTGTCTTTCCCGGCCCGGCGAAGCTCACCCGATCGGCGCGGATCGGGGAGTCGAGCGCGTGCTGCATCTCGCCGGCGGAGGCGACGTCGATGCGGTCCACCCGCGTCGCGAGGTGCTGCACCACCGCGGGCATCGGATTCGCCTTCATCGCATAGCTGAGCTCGAGCCGGCGAGGCAGAAGCGTGCGCAGCAGATCGACGCGGGCGTCGAGCACGGCGCGATCGTAGGCGAAGAACGGCGTCGATCCGACGCGGGCTGCGAGGCGGCTGACCGCCACACCGCCGAGACGGAGTTCGCCGTCGATCGTGCCGAATGCTGCGACGTGTTCGTGGGGTCTCATGCGGATACCTCTGCTGTGATGAGCGTTCGATCGAACTTGCCGTTGGGCGACCGGGGGAGATCCGACCGCACGTCCACGCGAGTGGGCATCATGTACGCCGGCAGCGCCGGCCGCAGTGCCGTCAGCAGCGCGTCGGCGTCGAGGTGCCCGTCCGACGGTGTGACGGCCAGGACGATGGCCTGACCCAGGCGTGCGTCGTCGACGCCGATCGCGACGACGTCCCGGACGAGGCCGGTGCTGTAGGCGGCTTCCTCGACCTCGGTGGGGCTGACGCGGTAGCCGGACGTCTTGATCATGTCGTCCGCCCTGCCCACGAAGGAGAGGAACCCCTCCTCGTCGGCCACGACGGTGTCCCCCGACCACACCGCCGCTTCGGGCCCGCGCCACGGCTGCCCGGCATGTTCGACGGGACGGAAGCGCTCCGCGGTGCGCACCGGGTCGTTCCAGTAGCCGAGCGCGACCAGCGCGCCGCGGTGGACCAGTTCGCCGGGCTCCCCCGGCGCGCACGGGGTGCCGTCGGGCCGCAGCACGAGGATCTCGGCGTTCGGGATCGCCTTGCCGATGGAGCCGGGACGACGGTCGACCTCGGCGGGGTCGAGATAGGTGGAACGGAACGCCTCGGTGAGCCCGTACATCAGATAGGGGTCGGCCGAGGTGAACACCGCGCGGAGCGCGTCGAGCGTGGGCCGCGGCATCCGCCCGCCGGTGTTGGCCCAGTACCGCAGGCGCTGCGCAGTCTCGGCGGGCCAGGGGACGGCCGCCAGCTGCAGCCACAGCGGCGGCACGCAGGTCAGCCCGGTGACACCGTGCGCCGTGCACAGTTTCACGACGTCCCGCGGCAGCAGATAGTTCATCAGCACACAGTGCGCCCCGACGGCGAACGCGGTGGTCACCTGGCTGAGACCCGCGTCGAAGCTCAGCGGCAGGACGCTGAGGATCACATCGTCCGAGGTGTTGCGCAGGTAGGTGCTGACGCTCTCCGCCCCCACGATGAGATTGCGGTGGCTGAGCACCACGCCCTTGGGCTTCCCGGTGCTGCCGGAGGTGTAGAGGATCGCGGCGGGATCGACGTCGATCGCCGGCGAGGGCGCCGGTGTCCCGGCATCCGTCTGCCCTCCGCTCCACACATGGGTGCCGTGGTCGCCGGCTGCCGGAGGCGCGGCCTCGCCGACGACGATGATCTGTTCGACAGAGGTGCCGGCGAGCACCGTCGTCAGCGGACCGAGCCGATCGGCGGAGGTGACCAGGATGCGGGCACCGCTGTCTGCGAGGATGTGACCCACCTGCGCGGGCTTGAGGACGTGGTTGACGGGCACGAAGACCCCGCCGGCTGCCGAGGTGGCGAAGATCGCAGCGACGGTCTCGAGCCGCTTCTCCAGGTAGATCGCGACGCGGTCGCCGCGGGACAGTCCGACGTGTTGGAGCTGCGCGGCGGCGGCGGACGCCGCGCGCCACACCTGGGCGTAGGTCTGGGTCACACCGCGGTAGGTGAGCGCCGCCGCGTCGGGGTGGGAGGCGGCACGCTGCATCAGCAGGTCGTGGATGTGCACGCGCATCAGGTCGCCCTCCGCTCGGCGAGCTCGGTGCCCTGCCGACGCCGCGCCGATGCTTCGGCAGCCGGGGACGTGTGGCCCGTGATCTCCGGCCGGACAGCGGCCGCAATGGCGAACGCCGTGGGCCGGTCGGCTGCGGCGACCGTGCGCACGGACGCGGTGAGCCCCATCGAGAGGAAGAACAGGCCGGCCGACATGGTGAACGACAGCCCGTCGAAGAACGCGAACAGCACGACAATCGTCAACAGTGACGCCGCCAGTGCCCGGCTCATGGCGCGGAGGTCGTCGAACGGCGAATGCTGGCCGGCCCACAGTGCGGTGCCGATGGCCATCAGCGCCGTGCCCGCCAGACAGACGATGCCGAGCAGGCCCAGCTCGACCGTGAGCAGCACCCAGCCGTTGTCGAAGATGTAGTACCGCGGGAGGAAGGTGCCGAACCCTTGGCCGATCGCCGGTGACGAGCTGATGAACTCGGGCACGCGCGCCAACGCCGCCGTCCGCGACTGGGTGCTCGGGTCGTCGGACACCCCGGCGAACAGATTGACCAACGTGCCGAACATGCCGGGCACCAGTGCGAACACGGCAGCCGCCGCGATGCCGCCCAGTCCCCCGATGACCCAGCGGTAGGCGACGGGGATCGCCGGTAGCGACGCGGCCACGGCCACGACGAGGCCGATGATCGCCGAACGCGACACCGTGACCAACGAGGCGGTCAGGATGAGCACGACCGGTATCCACCACGCACCGGGCAGTTTGGGCGGGTGGGCGCGGAAGCCCTTGTGGACGGCCGTGGTGATCGCCAGCGGCAATGTCGCGACCACGACCACCCCGTATTCGAGCGGGTGGACGGCCGTCCCGGAGGCGCGGGTGAACGCCCCGCGCGTCGCGATGTCGCCGCCATCGGTGGACAGGCCCGGGACGAGCGTGATCCAGTCCAGCAGGGACTGGCCGGTGAGGAACTGTGCGAGCCCGAGCCCCGCGAGGGCCCCGCCCGCGATCGCGAGCCGCCGCACCAGGGTGGCCGCGTCGGCGAATGTGCGGATGCCGTCCATGGCCACCAGGAGCACGCCGCTCCACGATGCCAGGCGCAGCAGCGCCGTGGTGGCCGGGCTGATCTGATCTGCCGGCTGGCCGCGCAGCATCGCCGCGGCGAAGCTGATCAGCACGATGACCACGAACGCGCCGAAGATGTAGCGGACCGGCTGGGCGACAGGCGGGGCGTCGTGCGCACGTGACTGCAGCCGTGACAGCAGCCACCAGAACAGCAGCAGGAGGCCCCACAGCACGGACGGACGGCCCAGGCCGCCGAGCCCGGCGATGGTCGAACTGGAGGGGATGCCGATGAGCAGCACGACGTAGATCGTGAGCATCGCGACGGCGTCCAGTCCGCCGCGGCGCCGGGCGGCCGTGTGCGTCCCGGCGGGAATGGGTGTCGCGGAAACGGTGCTGCTCATTGTTCCGAGTCCATCGGACCACCACCGCGCCGCGCGGCGGGCCGCCCTCCGACGACGGCCGGTTCCGGGTCACCTTCCCACTCGTCGTCCTCGTCCTGCCCGGCCGCGTACCGTTCGGCCTGCGCCACCGCGTCGGGGTTCTCCCGCTCATCCTGCTCGCCCGCGTAGCCGCCCACCGCGACGGGTTCCGCCGGCGGCGCCACGAGGTCTTCGGGTGACGCGTCGAGCGTGTCAGGATCGACATCGTCGGGCGAGGGAGCGGGTGCGGGGACGACTGCCGTCTTGCCCCGGCGCCCGGCACGGTGCGGGCGGCGGCTCAGGCCGTCGACCAGACTCGCGACGACGAGGGTCAGCGCGACGAGCCCGGCGCCCACGCCCGCGCTCATGATCAGCCGTGTCTTCTGCTGCAGCGTGCTCGACATGTCGTGGGTCAGCGTAGAGATCGACATGCGGTCGTCCCGTGTGACGCTCTGATCGTCCTGGAGCCGCTCGAGGACCACCCCCGACTGCTCCACCAGCACCGCGAGCGCGCCGGCCGCGGCCTCATCGGTCTGCGCCGTGACGATGATCTGGATCACCGGCCCCGAGACCGTGGGATCGCGCTGAACCACCACCTCGGTGCCCGGATAGTCGGCGACCACCTTGCCGGCCACGTCTTCGCTCTGCATCACGCGCACGACGATGTCCGAAGCCTGCGTCAATCCGCCGAGGTAGAGGTAGGGGTTGGTGACACCGGGCGGCACCGTGCCCTCGCCGGGCATCAGCAGCTGCGTCGCGGTGCGCTCGTACCCCGGCTGGATCACCGTGTACGCACCGACGGCGCCCGAGACGGCGAGAAGGATGCCGGGCACGACGATGTACCAGCGCCGGAGGATTCCTCGTAGCGTGTCTGCGATGTTCATGCGGAGTAGCCTCCTGTCGGTGCGAGCCGCGGCATCGGTGTCGCGGCATGGGGCTCGGTGCGGCGCCCTCGGCGGCGCACCAGTCGGTCGAGGGTCACGGCCGATGTGGCCGCGACCAGGAGTGCGGCGAGCGCCATGGCACCCGCGGCGAGCAGCTGCGACGAGCGTGACGCGCTGACCGGCCAGATCTCGGTGCTCATCGGCGCGACCACGGCCGAGATGCGGTCGGATTCCGGCGTCGTCGTCGCCGCCTGCTGCCCCTGCGTCACGCCGATGATGTCGTGGAGGATCGCGGCCTGGCGGTCGGCGACCCACTCTCGGGTGCGGCCCACGATCTGCACGTCGATGGTCGCGTTGGGGAAGCTGTGCATCCATTGGTTGCCGTCGTTGCGCAACGAGACCATGACGCCTTCGCGCACCCCGGCCCCGTAGTAGGGCGCGCCTGCCGACGAGTATGTCGCGACCGGCTTGCCTTCGTTGATCGATGTGGCCACCGCGCTGGCGAAGGCGATGACGCTGAGGTCGTTCATGCCGCTGTTCGGCAGCAGCGTCGGGCGTTGGGGAAGCGTGAAGGTGATCGTCGTGTGCGTGTAGAACGAACCGCCGTCGCGCTGGAAGGCGTAGGTGAGCGCGGCAAAGGCGAGGATGACCGCGAGGACGACGTACCACCGTCTCCCCATCGCCGACAGCACCCCGCGAACCGTCACGGCGCCCCCTCCCCAGTGGGAGCGTATCGCCCTCTGCCCGCTCATGCGCGCCTCCCCGTGCTCAGCCGCGCCTTGAGGTTCTGCATGCCCTCTTTGCCGAGCCCGGCGATGAGCATGCGGCGCAGGGTCGCCCGGCCGGTGTCACGGAGCCACCGCAGCGGCGCGAGCAGGTACCGGTCCGCGATGACGCGCGCCGTTCCCGGGTCCGGCACATCGTGGAGCATCCCGGGGAACAGCGCCGTCCACTCCCCCGACGACACGAGCCGTCCACGGACCCGGTTGCTGACGTTCTCACCGTGGACGACCTGCAGCCAGCCGGGCGCCCCGTCGAGGACGACCACCGGCATGGTCCGGCCGAGCATGATGTGCCAGTCGTCCCACGACGTGCTGGGGTCCGACCAGGGTGCGGCGACCGAGCAGAAGGCGTTCGCCGGGTCGTGGCGCAGGTACACGCCGTCCGCGCCCTTGACCAGCCCGCGGGCCACATACAGCGCACGGCGATCGGTGAAGTCGACCGCATCCCGCAGCCGTTGCAGGAAGTCGACGGCGATGCCGTCGTCGTTGTCGAGGTTCGTCGTCAGCAGCATTCCGTCCCGGTGGCGGGCGACGGCGCGCACGTCGGAGATGAGCGTCTCGGTCGGCACCTCGGCGCGGAAGACGGCCCGGAACAGGCCGCGCTCGACGTACGGCTCGATCGCACGCACGAGCCATTCGGGGCTTTCCGGGTCGAAGTAGACGATCCAGGTGAAGTCGGATGTCGTCTGTGCCGCAACGGACGGCGCGCAATAGCGCTCGAACAGCGCCCAGCGGTTGGTGAGCCACGACTCGCTCGCACGGATCCGAGCCTCGATGCCGCCGGTCGGCAGGTTGAAACGGGTCAGGAGGATGTGGTCGACGTGTGTCATCGGAACCTCCGGACCAGCGGTAGACGGGCGCCGAGCTTCGAACGCGCGAGCATGGACAGGGCGTCGGGGATGATCCTCGGCGCCAGCAGGCGGGTGACGGCCAGGTGCACGAGCAGCACGGTGAGGCTGGCCAGCAGCAGCGAGATCAGTGCCGGCGCGCCGGCCGTGGCAGTCATGACCAGCCAGCCGGCGGTCCCGGAGGTCAGTACGACCACCGCGACGAAGCCGAAAGGCCCAGCCACGGTGCGCAGGCGGGTGCGCAGTGCACGCGCGGTGAGGAACCAGCGGCTCACCGTCGCCACGATGCACACGCCGACGAAGCCCCAGGCGATGGCGACGAGGCCGAAGGGTGCGAGAACGACTGTGACACCCAAGGTGAGGCCGTCGATCACGAGGGCGTACCAGAACCACACCCCGGGCCGGCCGAGGCCGAAGAACAGGCCGTGGTCGAGCCAGGCGCCGACCGTGAGCGTGCCCGCGATCGCGAGGATCTGTGCCACCGGGTAGCTGTGCTCCCACCCGTCGCCGAACATGATCGGGACGATCAGCGGCGAGCCGACCGCGACGAAGGTGAGGGGCAGCGCGAGCGCGAAGTAGGTGAGCCGCAGGGCCCGCAGATAGGCCGCGCGAAGCCGTTCGGGCTCTTCCCGGATCTTCGCGAACGCCACCTGCGTGACCGGGACGATAGCGCTGCCGGTGAGGTCCTGGACGACTTGCACGAGCCGCTGCGCGATGGTCATGTACCCCAGCGCCGCCACGCCGAGCGTGGCGCTGATGACCGCCGCTTCCCCCAGCGCCCGGAGCATGGCGACGAAGTCCGCGCCGAGCACCTGACTGCCGAACCGCAGCATGGTCGTGAACTCCCCGCGCACGAAGGTGCGGGACGGGTGCCACCGCGTCGTCAGCCACGCCAGCGTCGAGGTGATCGCCGGGGCGACGAGACTCTGCGCGACCAGCGCCCACGCCCCCGCGCCGGCGAAGGCGAGGACCACCGCGACCACCTGCGCGACGACGGCGGCCACCGCGCCCTGCGTCGCGATCACCGAGAAGCGCATGTCGCGGCGGAGGATCGCCATCGGGACCGACCCGAACGCGGTGAGGATCACCCACACCGACAGACCCTGGATGATCGGCACCACGCCGTCGTCGCGGAAGAGCAGGCCGAGCAGCGGTGCCAGCGCGAACATGACGACGCACAGCACGACGCCCGCGATCATCGAGAACCAGAACGCGGTGCTCAGCATCCGCTGGTCGGCCTTCTTCACCTGCACGAGGTAGGCGGCGAACCCGAGGTCGGCCAGCAGGAAGAAGAACGGCAGAACGGTGGATGCCGCGGCCACGGTGCCGAAGTCCTCCGGGCTGAGCAGCCGGGTCAGCAGCGCGATCGTGGCGAAGCCGAGCAGTCGCGTCGTCCACTTCTGTGCCGTGAGCCAGAACACGCCCGACGTCGCACGGTCGCCCACGCTGGGGGCGACGGTGCCGGGTGGGGTCGGCGTGGTCATGCCGCCTCCTCGGTCGCGGGACGGGCGACGAAGCGGCCGATCTTCTCTACGAGGCGCCGGCCTTCGCGCGGCACATCCGCGAGCCATTCCGCCGACCCGTACGACCGGGCCGCGCCCTCGTAGACGTCGCAGAGGCGCCGGGTCATCGCCGGCAGCCCGAAGCGGTCGGTGGCGAACTCCCGGCCGAAGGCGCCGAACCCGCGCCGGCGGGCGGGGTCTGCGAGCAGGGCGCGCAGGGCGGCAGCGAGGTCGCCGACGGGATCCGCGACGCTGTCGGGGCTCCAGTAGCTCGAGCGGGCCAGCGCGTCGGCCGACTCTGGGTCGAAGATCCGTGACCATCCGGCTTCGCCCAGCACCACGAGCGGCTTGCCGAATGCGAGCGCGCGTGCGGCGGACCCGCCCATTCCCACCACGATGTCGGCCGCGGCGTACGCGGGGCGCGGGTCGGTCATCGCCCCCAGCATCCGGACCGCGTCGCGGCCGGCGGTGCGGTTGACGGCATCCGCGTGCGTGCGCAGGCGGTCTTCGGCATCACCGCTCCCGACGACGACGAGGGTGGCGCCGGTGTCGGCGATCCTGCTCATCGCATCGATCGCCACGCTGATCGAGAACGCCTTCATGTTGCTGTCCAGCCGGCTCACGAGCGCGATGAGGGGCCCGGCACCGATCGCGTGCTCGGTGCGCAGATCGGGCAGGCCGGTCACGGCCGGCGCGTCGCGGACGAGGTCCACCGGCGGTGAGACGAGCACCGTCGCACCCGGCCGCTCGGCCAGCTCATCGAGCAGGTAACCCGTGCCGACGATGAGCGGCATGTGCCGCAGGACCACCGGGGTCACGCTCATCTCGTAGACGGTCTGCACCCACGGCACTCTGCCGAACCGGGCCGGCCCCCAGAAGACGGGGCGGGCGGCGCCCCACATGCCGTACACATGGATGAGGTCGGCACGGAAGGACGCGGTCAAGGCCGTCAGCTGCGCGGCGTGTGCCCGCATGCCCGCCGCGGCGTCGTACACCTCGACGGTCACACCGTGGTCGCGCGCGTAGTCCAGCAGATGGGGCGCCGCCGGCAGGGTGCCCCGTTCCCCGAGCAGGATCGACTCGACACCGTGCGCCTGCGCCGCGACCGCGAAGTCGACGGCATTGATCTGGGTGCCCCCCAGCTCGAGGCTGTTCAGGTGGACGAGTACGCGCATGACGGTGACCCCTCAGACGTGCAACGCCGTGCGCAGCGCGTCGGCGACGCGCTGCTGCTGGGCCTCGGTCAGGTGCGGGAACATCGGCAGCGACAGGATCATGTCCGCGGCCGCCTCGGCGACCGGGAACGCGCCCGGGCGCAGACCGGGCGACGCGTACGCCGCGGTGACGGGCACCGGGGTCGGGTAGTGGATGCCGGTGCCGATGCCCGCCTCGGCCAGCCCGGCCATCACGCGGTCCCGCTCGGCCACCCGCACCACGTACAGGTGCCAGACGTCCTCGTTGCCCGGCTGCACCGCCGGCACGCGGACCCCGTCGATGTCGCCGAGCAGCTGTGCGTACCGGTCGGCCGCCGCCCGGCGGGCCGCGTTCCACGCGTCCAGCCGGCGCAGCTTGGCCCGCAGCACCGTGGCCTGCACGGCATCGAGCCGGGCGTTGACGCCGATGCGGTCGTGCACGTACTTCACCGAGCTGCCGTGGGCGCCGAGGTTGCGGACGATCGCGGCGATGTTCGCGTCGGCGGTCATCACCGCGCCCGCGTCGCCGGCGGCACCGAGGTTCTTGCCCGGGTAGAAGCTGGTGGCGGCCACGGCGCCGAGGGCGCCTGCCCGGCCGGCCGTGCTCGATGCCCCCTGCGACTGGGCGGCGTCCTCGATGACGATGAGGTCGTGCTTCTCGGCCAGAGCGGTGATCGGCTCCATCGCCGCCGTCTGCCCGAACAGGTGGACGGGCACGATGGCGCGTGTGCGCGATGTGACGGCGGCCGCGGCGGCGTCCGGGTCGAGGAGCAGGTACTCCTCGTCGACGTCGACGAACACCGGCACCGCACCCACGCGTGATGCCGCTTCCGCGGTCGCGATGAAGGTGTTGGCGGGCATGATGACCTCGTCGCCGGGCTGGATGCCGGTGGCGCGGTAGGCCAGTTCGAGGGCGTCGGTGCCGTTGGAGACGCCGACGACGTGCGGGACGCCGATGTAGTCGGCGTACTCCGCCTCGAACGCGTCGACCTCTGCGCCGCCGATGAAGGCGGCGGATTCGAGCTGCCGCCGCCAGACCGGCAGGACATCGTCGATGATCTCCGCCTGCTGTGCGGCGAGATCGAGAAAAGGTACGGTCATGCGTGCTCCCCCAGCACTCGTTCGGACGGCTCTGCCCGTCGGTGGTCGTTCACAGATCGTGCGGGTACGCCCGCCCAGGTGTCGGCTTCCGGCACGTTGCGCAGCACGACGGCCCCCATGCCGACGGTCGCCCCGGCGCCGACGGAGACGCCTTGTCGTACGCTCGCGTTCATGCCGATGTACGCGGCCTCGCCCACGTGCACACTTCCGCCGAGGGCGACGCCCGCCGCCAGGGTCGTGAAGTCCGCCAGCACGTCGTCGTGCGTGATGGTGCAATTCGGCATCACGACGGTGTGCGCGCCCACCGACACGTTCGCGGTGATCACGACCCCGTCGAGCACGATGCTGCCCGCCCCTACGGAGCTGCCCGCGCCCAGGCGCGCCGATGGGGCCAGATAGCAGCCGTATCGCGCCCTGGTGACACCCAGCGTCGCCAGCCTCCCCGCGATCGAGCGACGGCCTGAGCCGCTGCCGACGCAGATGAGCAGGCGCTCGTCGCGGACCGCGGCGGTGGCGATGTCTCCGATCACCGGCACACCGCCGACCTCGGCGCCGTGCAGCGCGGTGTCGTCGTCGAGGATGCCGGCGACGCCGTCGATTCCCGTCGCCAGTACTTCTCTTGCCAGGCCGCTTGCCCCCACAAGCAGCAGCCCGGCGCTCATGCGGGAGCCCCGGGCCCGGGTTCTCGCAGGACGTCGATGACGCGGTCCTGTTCGGCCACGGTGAGCGAGTGATACAGCGGCAGGATGAGGGTGTTGTCGGTGATGCGCTCGGTCGCCGGCAGCGATCCTTCGACGGCGAGGTCACGATACGGCGGCTGGCGATGGGCCGCCATGATGCCCCGGCGCGCCGAGATGTCGGCGCCGGCGAGCGCCTCGAGCAGCCCGTCGCGACTCACCGGGTAGCGCCCGTCGACTTCGACCCAGAACGACTGCACGTTACCCGTGCCGTACTCGGGGTCCGCGACCGGACGCAGGCCGTCGATCTCACGGATCGCGGCGCGATACCGCGCGGCGATCTCGCGGCGGCGGCGGACGATCTCGGGCAGGCGCCCGAGCTGCACGAGTCCCATGGCCGCCTGCATATCGGTCATGCGGAAGTTGTAGCCGACCTCGGCGTATTCCTCGGCCGGCGGCAGAACCGATCCGTGCCGGTCGGCCGCCGAGACCGTCATCCCGTGTTCGCGCAGCCTGCGCGCGCGCTTGGCCCAGTCCCCACGCGTCGTGGTGAGCATGCCGCCTTCGCCGGTCGTGAGGAGCTTGCGCGGGTGGAAGGACCACGCCGCGATCGTGGCGCCGGCACCGACCGGCCGCCCTTTGTAGGTGGAACCGGCGCCGCACGCCGCGTCTTCGATCACGACGATGCCGTAGGTGTCGGTGACGCTGCGCACGTCGTCGATGTCGACCGGCACGCCGCCCTGGTCGACGGCGATCACGGCCTTGGTCGACGAGGTGATGACCAGCCGGACCGTCTCGCCCGTGATGTTCCCGGTGATCGGGTCGACGTCGGCGAACACCGGCCGGGCCCCCACATATCGCACGGCGTTGGTGGTGGCGACGAACGACAGCGAGGGTACGACGACATCGTCGCCCGGGCCCACGCCCGCCACGATGAGCGCGAGGTGCAGAGCGGTCGTGCAGCTCGACGTCGCCACGGCGTACGGCACCTGCATGGCCGCCGCGAACTCCTTCTCGAACTGCGCGACGCGCGGCCCCTGGGCGACCCATCCGCTGGCGATCACCTCGACGACTGCCTCGGCCTCTTCACGGCCGAGCCAGGGGACCATCACGTTGATGCGTTCGCTCACGCGGTCACCGCCATCCGGCCGGTCGCGATCTCCTCGCGCAGTGGCCGCCACCACTCGACGAGCTGACGCAGTCCCTCTTCCAGTCCGATGGTCGCCTCGAAGCCGAGGTCGCGTCGCGCGGCCGAGGTGTCGGCCAGGCGGCGGACGACGCCGTTGACCGCCCGCTCGGGGCCGTGCTCGACGCCGAGGTCCTCGGCATCCATCACCCGCAGCAGCGCCTCGGCCAACTCGAGAAGGCTGGTCTCGGTGCCGCTGGCGATGTTGTAGGTGCCCTCGACGATGTCGCTGCGCGCCGCCAGCACGTTGGCCCGCGCGATGTCGGGCACGCAGACGAAGTCCATCGTCTGCTGCCCGTCGCCGAAGATGAGCGGCGGCTTGCCGTCGGCGATGCGCTCCATCCAGCGCACGAGCACCTCGGTGTAGAGACCGTGCACGTCCATGCGCGGGCCGTACACGTTGAAGTAGCGCAGGAGCACGTAATCGAGACCCTCCATCGCGCGGAAGCTGCGCACCAGACCCTCGTTGAACGTCTTCGCGGCGCCGTACAGGGTGTCGTTGTTCTCGTGGTGGTGGCGTTCGTCGGTCGGGAAGACCTCGGCCATCCCGTAGACCGATGCGCTGGAGGCCGCGATGAGCTTGCGCACCTTGTGCCGGGCGGCGGCCTCGACGACGTTGAACGTGCCGTCGACGAGGACCTCGAGCGCCAGCCGCGGTTCCTCCGCGCACTGGGTGATGCGGATCGCGGCCTGGTGGAAGACGACATCGGCGCCGGCGACCAGGTCGTCGACCAGCCGGGCGTCGCGGATGTCACCCTCGACCAGCGTCGCACGGCCCGTCGCGAGCGCGTCGTCGAGGTTGGCGAGGCGGCCGCGGACGAGGTTGTCCAGGACGATCACGCGGTCGGCACCGGCGTCGAGGAGCTGATCGACCAGGGTCGACCCGATGGTCCCCGCCCCGCCGGTCACCAGGACGCGGGCGCCTTCGAGCTGTGTCACGCGGCGGCCCTCCGAGGCTGGATGTCGAGCTGCAGCGGCGCGGGTGCGCCGCCGGCGCCGAGGCTCCGACGCGCCGCGTCGAGCACGGACAGCACCCGCAGACCGGACGCACCGTCGGTGCGTGACGGGCGGCCCTCCCGGATGGCCGCGGCGAATTCGCCGACGACGCCGCCGAGGGCTTCGCGTTCGGGCAGTGCCGGCGCCCAGGTGTCGCCGAGGCGATAGGAGATGTTCGCGTCGCGGGTGTCGGCGGTGGTCGCCTTCGAGACGCTGTCGATGTCGACGCCCCGGTCGTAGACGCTGATGCGCTGCTGCGGGTTGAGGTCGTCCCACACGAGGGTGCGGCGGGTGCCCCCGATGACCATCTGGCGGATCTTGGTGGGGCTGAGCCAGTTGACGTGCACGTGCGCCATGGCCCCGCATTCCAGCGGCATGGCGAGGTAGCCGACGCACGCCTTGCCCGTCCGCAGCGGGTCGGAGCCGTGCGCGGACACGGATGCCGCGGCGAGACCGCCTGGGAGCACGAAGTCCATGATCGACAGGTCGTGCGGGGCGAGGTCCCAGAACACGTCGACGTCGGGCTGGATGAGCCCCAGGTTGATGCGCACACTGTCGACGAACAGGATGTCGCCCAGCGCCCCCTCGGCCACCAGCTCACGGATCTTGAGCACGGCGGGCGTGTAGCAGTAGGTGTGGTCGGCCATGAGCACCAGGCCCCGCTCCTGCGCACGCTCGACCATCTCCTGCCCCCGCACCTGCTCATCGGCGAGGGGCTTTTCGACCATGACGTGCTTGCCGGCTTCGAGGGCCGCCATCACGATCGGGTGGTGGGTGCGCGCCGGAGTCGCGATCGCGATGGCGTCGACGCCCGGGTCGGCCAGCACCTCGTCAAGGCTCGAGGTGACGGACACGCCGCCCACCCCGTCGGCCACGCGGCGGGCGCGATCGACGTCGAGGTCGCAGATGCCTGCGAGCTCCCAGTCTTCGCTTGCGCGGAAGTTGCGTGCGAGGTTGGGTCCCCAGTACCCGGCCCCCACGACGACTGCTTTCATTCTGTTTGCCATGCCTCTCCCCAGTTGCATGTGGCCGCTACCGGCCTGTTTGATACATCGCGGTCATTCGACCGGCACGAACGTGACGTCCACCCAGTAGTTGTGTGTCGACAGGTCGCTCGGGAATCCCCGCGAATAGGTGTAGGCGCTGCCCTGCGCCGGAATCGTGAAGATCCCGCTCACCTTCTCGGTCGCCAGTGTGTTCAGGTCCACGGCGTACCTCCCTGTCGTGCTGTAGAGCCCGACGCGGTATTCGACGCCCGGTTCCAAGGCGACCGGTGTGTCGAACACGGCCTCCTGCCAGCCGTCGGCGGTCTCGTTCTCGAACGACACCTCCGCGAGCAGCTCACCGGTCGCGTCCCACAGATAGCCGGTGTGGCTGCCGGTGTTCGCGGCCCCCTTGTAGAAGCGCACGCCGGTGGCGTCGCCGGCGATGCCGACCTCGAATCGGGTGGCCACCTGCACGCCGTCGGGGTCGTTCCACCAGGCGTTCTGCGGCGTGGCGTCACCGAAGATCGTCGTCACGTCGATCACCGGTGGCTCGTCCGCGGTGGTGAAGGTCCATGTCGCGTCGGCGATCTCGACCCCGGATGCCGTCGCAGTGACCTGGTAGGTGGTCGTCCACGCGAACGGTTCGGCCGCGGTGAACGTCACCGTGCGGGTCGCCGCGTCGTACGCGATGGTGCCCGGCACCGCACCGGCCGGGCCGGTCACGGTGAGCGCGGCATCGTCGACAGCGGTGGCGAAGGTCGCGGTGACCACCGCGGTCGGGGACACGTCACTCTCCCCCGCCGCGGGCGCGGTCGCATCGAGCGCGACGGTCACGGCGGGCTCGGGCTGCGGCGTCGGCGTCGGCTCGGGCGTGGGTGTCGGCGTCGGTGTCGGTTCCGGCGAAGGCGTGGGCGTCGGTGTCGGTGTCGGTTCCGGCGAAGGCGTGGGCGTCGGTGTCGGCTCCGGCGAAGGTGTCGGCTCGGGCGTCGGCGTCGGCGAAGGCGTGGGCGTCGGCTCAGGCGTCGGCGTCGGCTCCGGCGTCGGTGACGGTTCAGGGCTGGGCTCCGACGGCGTCACCGCCGTGGCCAGAGGATCGAACGCGATCTCCGCGTCGACGAAGTAGGAGGTCGACCCCCACGACGAGTCCGGATAGCCGCCGTCCGCCCCGTAGAAGTACCGTCCGTTGTCACCCGCCGGCGCCGTGATGTTCCCCGACACCAGGGGCTCGGAGAAGAACCCGCTCGTGTAGGCGTACCGTCCGGTCGACGAGAAGTACGACACCGTGTACGTCACGCCGGGTTCGACGGCGACCGGCTCGTCGAGTTCGGCCTGCTGCCAGCCGGACGCGGTCTCCTGGGTGAACGGCACCTGCGCCAGCACCTCGCCGTTCGGGCCCCACAGGGTGCCGCGGTGGCTGCCGGTGTTGGCCGGGCCCTTGTAGAAGCGGATCGCCGTGACCTCGCCGGGTTGGCTGACGGTGAAACGGGTTCCCACCTCCACCGGGTCGCTGTCGGGCACCGACTCGACCTGCGGCAGCAGGTCACCGAAGAGCGTCTGCTTGCCGTCCGATGTCGTGAACTCCCACCTGTCGAGGGTGGCGCCCTCGACCCGGATCGTCACGGTGTACATCGTGTCCAGCGCCAGTGCGGCGTCGGGGACGAACGACAGGGTGCGGGTGCTGCTGGTGAAGGTGGACTCGCCGGCGACGGCACCGTCGGGTCCGGCCACCGTCATGGTGATGGTCCGGTCTCCGATGTCGCCGTCGACGACCGCGGACACGGTCGGGGTGAGCGACACACCGTCCGCGTCACGGGCAGGGGCGTGCTCCGACACCGCGAGCGGCGCGCCCGCAGCGGCCACGAACTCCACGTCGACGAAGTAGTTCGCCGAGTTCCACGAGTCGGTCGGCATGACGCCGCCGGATCCGTAGCGGAAGCGGCCGTTGTCACCGCTCAACGCCGTCAGCGGGCCGCTCGTGACCGGCGCGGTCAGCGCCTGGGCCGTGTACGAGTAGTTCCCCTGCGGAGCCAGGTACGACACGGTGTACACGACACCGGGCGTCAGCGCGACCGGGGTGCTGAGCACCGCGCGCTGCCATCCCGACGCGGTCTCGTTCGTGAACGTGACCTGGGCCAGCAGCTGACCGTTCGGCCCCCACAGGCTGCCCACATGCGTGCCGATGTTGCCCGCTGCCTTGTGGAACCGGATGGCGCGGACTTCGCCGGCCACCGATGTCGTGAACGCCAGGCCCAGCTCGACCGATGACGTGTCCGGATCGCTCGACGTCGGCACGGCCGTGGCGAACAGGCTCACGGGCGCGTCCGGATCGAGGGTGTGGAACGCCCAGGTGAACGACGCCGCAGCGCCGCCGGCGACCCCGACGACGTCGGCCAGGGTCACGTCGATCTGCGACGCGTCCGGAAGACCCGAGGTCGGCGTGAACGTCGCGGTGGTACCGGCGGCATCCAAGGTCCACGTGCCGGCCACCGGTGCGCCGGAGCTGCTCACCGTGCCGGTGAACCCGTCCTCAACCGGGGTGTTGAACGTGGCCGAGATCGTGGCGTCGGCGGCGACGTCCTCCGCTCCCGGAGCGGGGGTGCGCGAGACGATCGTGGGCGCGGCGGCACTGGTCTCGACGATGACGTCGACCCCGTAGCCGGTGGTGGACGGCTCGTTCGGGAAGGCGCCCGAGTAGCTGTACACCGAACCGTTGGCGGCGACCGACAGCGGCCCGCGCGAGTAGGCGTCGGCGAACAGGCCGGGTGTGACCGCGTAACCGCCGGTCGGCGCCGTGTAGGCGGCCACGTAGGTCACCCCGGGCACGAGCGTCACGGGGGTGTCGAGCGTCGCGACGTTCCAGCCGATGCCGGCGTCGCCGGAGAACGTGGCGTCCGACAGCCGAACCCCGTCGGCGGACCACAGCGCGGCCGTGTGCGCACCACCGTTCTGCGGGCCCTTGTAGAACCGGATCCCGGTGATCGTTCCCGGCAGCGCGCTGGAGAACCGCACCCCGAGCGTCACCGCGTCCGGGTCCGCCGCGGACGCGACATCCGGCGTCCAGCTCTCCATGAACAGCGAGCAGGGGCAGACACCTTCCGGGCGTTCCTCGGCCCGCGTCGTGAAGGTCCACGCGGCCGACTCCTCGAGCTCCACGCCGGCGGTGTCGGTGGCCGTGGGCGTCACGGTGTAGGTCGTGGTGTGCGCCAGCGGCGCATCGGTCACGTAGCGCACCGTGTTGGCCTGGGCGTCGTAGATCGCCGAGCCCGGCACGGTCTGGCCGCCGGCATCCGTCAGCGTCATCGACACCGACTCAGGGTCGGCCGGGCGGGTGAAGGTGGCCGAGATCGTCGTCGCCGGATCCACGCTCGTCGATCCCGCTTTCGGGGTGCGGCTCAGGATCCGCAGCGGCGAGGTGTCGGACTTCGTGAACAGCACGTCGACGTAGTAGTTCGACTCGTGCCAGGTCTGGGCGGGGAACCGCCCGGCGATCCCGAAGACACCGGCGGCGTCCTCGCCCAGCGCGGACGAGACGGTGATCGGCGACGAGGGCCGCGCGTGATAGGGCCAGTACTCCGCCTTCATCGCGTACCCGCCGTTGGGCGCGGTGTACGAGACCGTGTAGGTCTGGCCGGCGATCACTTCGATGGGCACGGTGAACTGCGCGGTCTGCCATCCGCTCGCCGTCTCGCCGGTGAACTCGACCGAACCCAGCCGGGTGCCGTCAGGACCCCACAGCGACCCGGTGTGCGTGCCGGTGTTCGCGGCGCCCTTGAAGAAGCGCACGCCCGCGACGAAGCCGTCGACATCGGGCGTGAACCGCAGCCCGAGCTCCACAGCCTGGTCGTCGTCGGCGGATGCCAGCACCGGTTCGGCGTCGCCGAACGCGGAGTAGGGTCCGGTCACGGTCACCGTCCGGCTCACACCGGCGGTGGCGAAGTTGGCGCTGTCGTCGATGGCGCGCGCCTTGATCTCCACCTCGCCCGACCCCTGCTGGATGCCGGTGTAGCTCCAGTTCGTGGTGCCGGTGGCCGGATGCCACGTCTGCCCGCCGTTGAGCGAGACCTCCACGCCCGCGACGACCCCGCCGACATCGGCGGCCGTGCCCGTCACCGTGACGGTGCTGCCGTTGGGGATGGTGCTCCCCGCGGTCGGGCTGGTGATCGTCGTGGTCGGAGCGGTGGTGTCGGTGCTCTGGGTGGCCGGCACGAGTCCGGGCATGAGGGTGGTGGCGTACGCGCCCATGTCGGCCAGGAGGTTCACCTGCGCCTGCTGCATGCGCGGGTCGGCGGGGGCACCGTTGCCGTCGTGCTCCTGGTCGAGTCCCCAAGCCCATTGGATGCTGCCGGCCGAGAAGACGAGGGCGCCGCTCGCGGCGCGGTACAGGGTCAGGTGGTGCTTGGTGGTGCCGGGCACCACGACGTTGCCGTAGTCGGTCAGGTACTCGGGCGTCGGGCCGACGGTGGTGGACAGCCGGATGAGCCCGGCGGGGCGGAAGCCGTTGTCGATGTCCTCGTTGGACTCGTAGCCGATCGTGTGCGGCGCGAGTTCGACGGACGTGCCGGGTGCCAGCGCGTCCAGACCGGTGTTGCGCCACAGCCTCGTCTTGCCCTCGGCGTCGTTGACGGTGACGGCCAGGTCGTCGTAGTTGGCGACGTACATCGTGCCGGTCAGCGCGTTCTCGGGCAGATGCCCGCCGGCGGCCGCGTCCGCGAACCGCGGGTCACGCCACGTCCCGGTCCACTCGCTCGACGGGTCGATCTTGCTGTTGGCCCACGTCTCCTTGTACGAGGTGAGCGTGCGGTACGGCGTCGCAGACGGATCCGCCGAGGGCTCGTAGCGCGTGCGCCAGTACACCTCGTTGCCGGAGAGGAACTGCAGGTTCACCCCGGCGTCGCGCGCCGCTTCGACGTTCGCCCGCTGCTGGCCTGACCAGTACTCGTCGTGGCCGACGGACAGGTACACCTTGTGGTTGAGCAGCTCGCCGCCGAACCGGTCGGCGTCGATGCCGGAGATGTAGCTGACGTCGTAGCCGTTGCGCTCGAGGAACCGTACGGTGGCGTACTCCGAGCTGAAGTAGAAGTCGCGCCCCTGCTCCCACTGCCGGGTGACGAATGGGCGGTTGTAGCTGAGCTTGAAGGCGCGGCCGTTGCCGCCGCCCTGGTAGAAGCTCGAGCCGCCGTAGGTGTTGTAGGCCTGCCAGGTGGTGTCCGAGGTCTGGAAGACGATGTCGGAGGTGTTTCCGTCATTGCGGACGATGAAGATGATGTGGCTCTGACCACCGTTGTCGGAGCGGCGCAGGGACGCGAGGTACACACCCGACACGGCCGTCTCCGGCACATCCCACGAGGCCGAGACGTGCCACGTGCCGCAATCGTAGAGCTCGGTGATCTCGTCCGAGATGCACTCGGGCTGGCCGCCGGGCGGGTTCGGCAGCGGCGTGACCGAGTCGATGAACCGCGCACCGAGGCCCTGGTACCAGCCGGTCCGGTAGATGTCGATGGTGTACTCGCTGGCATCCGTGTCGATCTTGAAGTCGATCGTGGAACCGGCGTTCACCGAGATGTCGGTCGCGAATCCCTGGATGGTGGGGTCGCCCGCGCCTTCGATGTCCCAGATGTACGGGTCGGTGCCGGGCTGCTGGTTCTCGCAGGCGATCGCGTTGACATCGGGACCGCAGGGGCTCGCCGCTTCAACCCGTTGCGGCCCCCCGACCGCGACGAGCAGAGCAGCGAGCACAGCCACAGCAGCACCCAGAGCGAGTGCCCGCGACCGCATCGACGACAATGCGCCGAATCCCCAACGTGTCCCCATATTCATTCCCCAAGTCACCCGTCTCGTGAATAACTCGAGACGAGCCATAAGCCGGTCGTGTCGTCGCATGTGCGGCGATGCGTGCCTCCCAACGGCACGCGTGACCGGACTCCCCGTTCGGCAGTGTAGCCAGACAATCCGGTCGGGCACAATACTGTGATGAGGCGTTTCTCATCTGCGCCGTCATATCGCCTGTGGGGAGGCACCGTCGATGACCACTGATCGACCCGTCATCCAGCCGTCCGCCGACGTCGACGAGCGCGCGACGCTCGGCGCGCGCACCCGGGTCTGGCACCTGGCACAGGTACGCGAAGACGCCGTGCTCGGTGCCGACTGCAACATCGGCCGGGGTGCGTACATCGGGCCGGGGGTGAAGCTCGGCGATGCGTGCAAGGTGCAGAACTACGCGCTCGTGTACGAGCCGGCGGTGGTCGGCGACGGCGTGTTCATCGGCCCGGCGGTGGTGTTCACCAACGACGAGTTCCCGCGCGCGGCGAACCCCGACGGGTCGCTGAAGGGCGGCGACGACTGGGATGCCGTGGGCGTCACCGTGGAGCGCGGCGCGTCGATCGGCGCGCGATCGGTGTGCATCGCGCCGGTCACGATCGGCGAGTGGGCGCTCGTGGCCGCCGGCGCGGTGGTGACCAAGGATGTCGCGCCCCACGCCCTGGTCGCCGGGGTTCCCGCCCGGCGCATCGGTTGGGTCGGCCGCACCGGACACCCGCTGCGCGCTGAGGGCGACGAATGGGTGTGCCCCGACACCGGCGAACGCTACCTCGCCGACGGCGAGACGTTGCGCCTGGCGTCCTGATCTGCCGCGCCGGCGTCGGCCCTTCCCTCGATGTCACCACCTCACGAGACACAACAGCCCGCAACCGAAATGTCGCTCGCGCAACGCTGTCAATGTCGCTCGTGCAACTCGTCGTCCCCGCGCCCATCTGCGCCGAGCCGCCTATCTGCGGCTGAGCCGCCCGGCTTTGTACCGTCCATACGTAGGGGGCTCGTACAAAGCTACGCGGCTCGCGACGTGGGGCTCGCGCGTCCGCACACGACGCGCTACAGCTTGCGCAGCCGCACCGACTCCACGGCGTGATTCTCGCCCTTGCTCAGCACGAGGGTGGCGCGGTGCCGCGTGGGCTCGACGTTCTCGCGCAGGTTCGGCAGGTTGATGTCATTCCAGAACTCGAGGCCGCGCGTGACCGCCTCGTCGTCGGGCAGCTCGGCCAGCGGCCGGAAGTACGAGTTCGGGTTGCTGAACGCGGCCTGCCGCAGTGCGAGGAACCGGCTCACGAACCACGACTCGATGTGCTGCACATCGGCATCCACGTAGACCGAGAAGTCGAACAGGTCGCTCACCGCGACCTCGTTGGGCGACGGCGGCGGGGCGAGCACGTTCAGGCCCTCGACGATCACGACGTCCGGCCGCCGCACGGTGACCCGCGCGTCGGGGATGATGTCGTACCGCATGTGCGAGTAGAACGGCGCCTGCACCTCGGGCGCCCCCGACTTCACCTGCGTGAGGAACTCGACCAGCGCGCGCCGGTCGTACGACTCGGGAAAGCCCTTGCGGTGCATGATGCCGCGCCGCTCGAGCTCGGCATTCGGGTACAGGAATCCGTCGGTGGTCACGAGCTCTACTCGGGGCGTGCCGGGCCAGCGGCTCATCAGCTCGCGCAGGATGCGCGCGACGGTCGATTTGCCCACCGCGACCGAACCGGCCACCGCGACGACGAACGGCGTGGTCGAGTCGGGCTCGCCGAGAAACTCCGCCGTCTCGGCGCCGAGCCGCTTGGTGTTCTCGGCGTACGTGCTCAGCAGGCGGCTGAGCGGCAGGTACACCTCGTGCACCTCGGTGAGATCGAGCCGGTCACCGAGCCCGCGCAGCTGCACGACCTCGGTCTCGCTCAGCGGGTTCGCCATCCCCCCGGCCAGGCGCGCCCATTCGGCACGGCCGATCTCACGGTAGAGCGAGTCGACGGTGATGGTGGCGTCATCGGTGGGCATCGCGCCCATCGTATCCGTGCGAACGCCCGCTTCGCGCGCGCGTTGCGCCGTCAGTTCCCGCCGAGTGGATGCCGGTGGCGCCGCCGCGGTCTCGCCGAACCCGCCGTCAGTTCCCGCCGAGTGGATGCCGGGGCGCAGCCCTCAGCCGCGACGCCAGTCGTCCGATTCCAGGTGCGAGCCGCCCTGCGGCCCCATCGTGAGCATGCCGCCGTCGACCACCCAGCTGGCGCCGGTGACGAACGAGGCGTCGGCCGACGCGAGGAAGGCGACCACGGACGCGACCTCCTGCGGCTCGCCGGGCCGCGCCAGCGGCACGCCGGGGCGACGGGCGTGCTCGGCGTCCTCGGCATCCATGTCGTTGATCGGGGTCGCGATCTCGCCCGGCGCGACGGCGTTGACGGTGACGCCGTACTCACCGAGCTCCTGCGCCATGGTCTTCACGAGCCCGCCAAGGCCGTGTTTGGCTGCGACGTAGGCGGCCGAGCCGACGCGCGGCTGGTGCTCGTGCACGCTCGTGACCGCGATGATCCGTCCGCCGGTGCCCGCGGCGACCATGCGCCGTGCCGCCGCCTGCATCCCCACGAAGGCTCCGTCGAGGTTGAGCGCGAGCTCGTGGCGCCAGTCATTGGTCGACAGGTCGAGGAAGGGCGTGCCTCCGCCGCCACCGGCGTTGTTGACGAACACGTCGAGTCCGCCGAGGTCGTCGGCGAGCGCATCGAGTGCCGCGCCGGCGTGGTCGAGATCGGTCGCATCGAACTGCGCGACGACGGCGTTCGCCCCGGCCTCGCGCACGGCGTCCGCGGTGGCGTTCGCGCCGTCTTCGTCGGAGTGCCAGGTGACGCCGACGTCGATGCCGGCGCGGGCGAGGGCGACGGCGGTGGCGGCGCCGATGCCCGAATCGGAGCCGGTCACGATTGCGTACCGGGGCATGGAGTTCTCGGTCATGGCGGCACCGTACGTCTCTCCCGTTGCCTGTGCCGAGCGGGTTTACATCGACGCGCACCTGCGGTAGCTGAGTGCGAGCAGTGGCTGGACCGGGAGCCGCGTAGCGCCCTGACGCTTTCACATATTGTTCGATATCATACGAAACATGAAACCATCGGTACCGACGATCTCACCCCTGTTGCGCACCGACGTGCAGGGAAATCTGTTGGCCGAACTCCTACTCACGCCCGAAGAGCGCACTCTGACCGAGCTGGCGCTCTCGGTCGGCTCCAGCATGCCGACGGTGCACCGCGAGGTCGATCGACTGGTCGCGTCCGGGTTCCTCACGGAGCGTCGTTCCGGGCGCAATCGATACGTTCGCGCCAATGTCGGTCATCCCCTTTATCGTCCCGTCAGGCAGATCGTCGAGTACAGCTACGGACCGCGAGTTGTGCTCCCTCGGTTGCTCGCGCGCATCGCAGGCGTGGACGACGCATACATTTATGGATCTTGGGCGGCACGTATGGACGGTGAGCAGGGCGCTGACCCCGCCGACATCGACGTACTCGTTGTCGGCAGGCCCGACCGTGCCGACCTGTACGACGCTGCCGCGGCTGCCCAGAGAGAGCTCGGCCGAGAAGTGAATATCCGATCGGTCAGTCGCGACCACTGGCAGCTTGCTGACGATCCCTTCGTCCAGAATCTGAAAAGCCGGCCGCTTGTCCATCTCGATCTCGAGAGCGTGGGAAGCACCGCATGAACCGAATCCTCAGGTGGGAGCCAGGCCGCAGCGTCATCGATGAACTGCTCGTCAAGAGGCACCTTGAGCGGGTCCCCGCTAACGCCGGCCATGCCGATCGGCTCCTCGAACAGGCGCATCGGCATGCGGCATCTGCGCTCACTCTGCGGAGCAACGATCTCGAACTCGCATTCAGCGCTGCATACGACGCCGCCCGGAAAGGGCTGACCGCAACGCTCGCCATCCAAGGACTCCGGCCAACGTCCACCGGCGGCCATCTTGCGGTATATCACGCCGCGCTCGCGCAGTTCGATCCTCCAATGGGCCGGAAGATCAAGCCGTTCGACTGGATGCGTCGCACACGCAACGACACCGAGTACCCCCAGTTCGACTCGCCCCAACTCGACCTCGACGACATCGACGAGGCGATCGGCGCCGCCACCGAAATCATCGAGCTCTCAGCCAAGCTCGTCGAGACACTCCCGCCATACGGCAGATAGGTACCACCCCACTACGCTGGACCCGTGCGCCTGGGAGTTCTCGACATCGGCTCGAACACCGTCCATCTGCTGGTTGCCGACGTGATCCCCGGTGGCCGGCCGCTCGCGACGACGAGCAAGCGCACGGTGCTGCGCCTCATGCGCTACCTCGAGCCAGACGGCTCGATCAGCGACGAGGGCGTGCAGGCGCTCATCGCCGCCGTCACCGAGGCGCGCGAGATCGCCGCGGCCGAGAACGTCGCCGAGCTCCTGGCCACCGCCACCAGCGCCGTGCGCGACGCGAAGAACGGCAAGCAGGTGATCGCCCAGATCGAGCAGGCGCTCGGTCAAGAGCTGCAGGTGCTGGGTGGCGAGACCGAGGCGCGCTACACGTTCCTCGCGGTGCGCCGCTGGTTCGGCTGGTCGGCCGGGCAGATCCTGCTGTTCGACATCGGCGGCGGGTCGCTCGAGCTGGCCGCGGGCGCCGACGAACTGCCCGAAGCCGCCGCATCGGTGCCGCTGGGCGCCGGCCGCATGACGGTGAAGTTCCTGCCCGATGATCCTCCCGGTCAGGAAGCGGTCGAGCGCTTGCGCGAGCATGCGAAAGAGGTACTCCGGCCCGCCGCGACAGCGCTGAGCACCATGCCCAAGCCCGACCACATCGTGGGGTCGTCGAAGGCGATCCGCTCGCTCGCGAAGCTCGCCGGCACGCCCATGCCGTCGTGGCCGGGCAACGAGCGCATGCTGCTGCCGCGCGACGCGCTCGGCTCATGGATTCCGCGGCTCGCCAAGCTCCCGGCATCTGCCCGCCAGGAGCTGCCGGGGATCACCCCCGACCGCACGTTCCAGATCGTCGCGGCCGCGGTCGTGCTGCACACCGCGATGACGATGCTCAAGGCCGACTCGCTCACCGTGAGCCCGTGGGCTCTTCGCGAGGGCGTGCTGCTGCGCTACATCGAATCGCTCTCCTGGAGCGCGCCCGGCGCGTAGCCGGCGAGAACCGTGGATGCCGGGGGCGCGGCGCCGCGTGCCAGCGCGTCCCGGACGATCTTCGCGGTGTGCTCCACCCAGGGCTCCTCCATCATGTCGAGGTGGCTGCCGGGACTCAGGTGCACTTCGAGTCCGTCGGCGACCCACGGTCGCCACAGCGGCTCGGGATCCAGGCCGCCGTTGGCCTTGAGTAGCACTGCCGAGCCTGGATACGGCTGCGGCTCGTACGCCGACACGAGCCGCAGAGAGGCATCGAGGAACTCGCGCATCGTGCGCAGCTGCTCGTGGTCGATGCCGCCGGTCACATCAGGCGGAGCGGGTTCGCTGAGTTCGGCCGGCACCTGCAGTCGGCGCAGTTTGGCGCGGGCGCGGCGATACAGAGAGCGCGCCGTGAGCGGGACGAGCGGCAACACATCGCCGGGCCGCGTGACCGCCCGCGTGGCCAGGACCCGCATGAGCTCGGTCGCGCTCACGGAGGGGTCGGCGCCGATGCGTTCGGCGGCGCTGCGGAGTGCGCGCACCGCGTAGTCCCGCCACCCCTCGTCGATCTTGCCGATGAACGCGTCGAACAGCAGGACCGGACTGCCGACGACGTCTCCGGCCCGGCGGAGCTGTTGGGCCATCTCGAACGCGACGACGCCCCCGAAGCATGCGCCGCCCAGGTGGTACGGGCCGTGGGGCTGGATCGCTTTGATCTCGGCGATGTAGCTCGCCGCGAGCGCCTCGACGCTGACCTCGTGGTCGAATCGGCGTCGGCCCGTGTCTCGGTGCGTGGCCGCACGGATGGCGTACACCGGACGGTCCGTGCCCAGCCGGGCGGCGAAAGCGCGATAGAAGAAGACGTATCCGGCCCCGGCGTGGATGAGGAACAGCGGCTCCTCGTGACCGTTCGGCTGCAGCGTGACGACCAGGTCCTGCGGCGGGTCGAGTGCATCGCGCAGGTCACACGTGAGCGCGCCGACCGTCGGATCGGCGCGGAATCGGACGACGGATAGCCCTTCGGCGGGCACCCCGAACTCCGCCCGCAGCCTCGTCAGCAGCTCGATGACCTGGGCGTCGTTCAGCGGTGTCGCCAGCGGGTCCGCGTCCGGTGGTTCGTCGCCGATGGCCGCACGCCAGACCCCACGGACCCGCTGCTCGAGATCGTCGCCGACCGTGTCGGGATCCGTCGCTGTCAACACCTCGAGCTTCCGGCTCAGCGCACGGACGGTCGAGGCATCGAACAGCAGCTGCAGCGGCACCTCGATGCCCAATTGCTCACTGAGGGCGGACACGAGCCGGAGGGCGAGGATGGACTGTCCACCCAAGTCGAAGAAGTCCGCGTCGGCGCCGACATCCTGCCTCCCCAACACGGCGCCGAACGCCGCCGCCACCCGCGCCTCCATGGCCGAGACGGGCACGGCATCGGGCGATACCCGGTCGATCTCGGGCGTCGGGAGCCGGAGCCTGTCGACCTTGCCGTTGAGGGTGACGGGCAGCTCGGGCAGCACTATGAAGAACTGCGGCACCATGTAGTCCGACAGCGTCCGCCGCAGGTGTTCGCGGACCTGCGACGCGCTCGGGGTACCCAGCACACTGGGCACGATGTACGCGACCAGGCATGCTGCCGCCGACCCGGCCTCGTGTGCGGTCACGACCGCCTGGCGTACGAGTTCGTGCTCGGCGAGCGCTCTCTCGACCTCGCCGAGTTCGATGCGGTACCCCCGGATCTTCACCTGGTTGTCGAGTCGTCCGAGATGGATCACCCGGCCGTCGTCGTCGAATCGTGCGAGGTCGCCCGTGCGGTACATCCGGACCGGTCGGGCGTCGTGCGCCGGCGCCACCTGGACGAATCTCTCCGCGGTGAGTTCGGGGCGGCCGTGGTACCCCTCGGCGAGACCGTCGCCCGAGATGAGCAGTTCGCCGGCGATCCCGATGGGCACGGGCTGCGATGTGGCGTCGACGATGTGGAAGCCGGTGTTGGCGATCGGCCGTCCGACGGTGATCTCGTCGTGCGCAGACGTGATCTGCTGCACCGATGACCAGATCGTCGTCTCGGTGGGCCCGTACATGTTCCACAGCGCATCGGTGCGGTCCAGGAGGGATGGCACGAGGTCGGGCGGTAGCGGCTCACCCCCGACGAGCGCCCTCAGCCCCGGGGTGCCGACCCACCCGGCATCCAGCAGCATGCGCCAGGTTGCCGGCGTCGCCTGCAGAATCGTAATCTCTCCACTGTCGAGGCGGGCGCGCAAGCGGCGCGCGTCGGCGGCTTCTTCGCGCGAGGCGATATGGACGCGACCGCCGACGATGAGCGGCAGATAGAGCTCGAGCCCCGCGATGTCGAACGAGAGGGTCGTGACGGCCAGGAGCACGTCGTCTGCCGAGCAGCCCGGTCGTTCTGCCATCGCATGGAGGAAGTTGGCCAGCGCCCGGTGCGAGACGGCGACGCCCTTCGGCCGCCCGGTCGATCCGGACGTGTACAGCAGATAGGCGAGATCCTCCGGGCGTGCTGCGGGCCCGTTCGCGGCGGCGGCGCTGACCGGGTCGGCGGCCGGGCGATCGATCTCGACGACGGCGCATCGGCTGGCCCGGATGCTGCCGGTCAGCGCGGCGTGGGTTAGCACCACCGCGGCCCCCGAGTCGTCCAGCATGTACTCGAGGCGGTCGCGCGGAAACGTCGGGTCGAGCGGCACGTAGGCGCCGCCTGCCCGGAGCACGGCGAGCACGCCGATGAGCACATCGAGCGATCGGTGCAGATGGACCCCGACGATGACCCCGGGCCCGACTCCCGCGCTGCGCAAGCGGGCGGTAAGGTCATGGACGCGGTCACGCAACTGGGCGTATGTGAGTCGTTCGGAGCCGAAGCCTGCGGCCACCGCATCGGGCCGGCGCGCCGCCTGCGCCTCGACGAGGTCGACGACGGTGAGCTCGCGCGGATTGTCGCGGCGGGTGTCGTTCCAGCGCACGAGCCGTTCCTGCTCATCCTCGGTCAGGAGCGTGAGCGATCCGAGCGGTTGGTCGGGGTCGGTGAGCATGGCGGTGAGGCAGGCGACGTAGTGGGCAATCACGCGATCTCGACCGTCGGCGGTGAAGACCTCGCTGCTGAGGTCGAACGACAGGGTGACGTCGTGACGGTCGGTCACATCATGCACCTGCAGTTGGATGCTGCCCTCACCGACCGTGGGCCGGTACCAGCGATGTTCGATCGGTATCCCGGCGAAGGTGTCGAACGTCGTCTTGATGTAGTTCAGCGTGACGTCGTAGACCCGGCCGCCCGGATTGCCCGCCGCATACGGCAGGTGCCGCAGAGTGGTGAGTGCTTCGGCTTGGACCTTCTTCAGCAGCGTGCGGAACGTCTCATCAGGCTCGATCCGCACCTCGAACGGGTTCTGCTCCATGAAAAGGCCGATGGTCTCCCGGAAGACCTTCTGCCGGTTCTGCCACGGTGCGCCGACCGTGACGCGGTCGTTGCCGCTGAGCTTGTGCAGGTAGGCGACCAGCGCCGTGCAGAAGACGCTGAACGACGACAGGTGCTCCGACAGCAGGCGGACGCCGTCTGACTCCGCGAAGCGCCGGACCTGCGCCGTGAGCTCGGCGCCCAGGGGATGATCGATCCGCTCGCGGTGCCCGCTGACACGCGCGGCGCTGGATCGGCCGCCGTAGTAGACGACGGGGTCGGCGGGATCCGACACGCGGGATGCCCAGTGGGCGGCGCGGTTCTGGAAGCCCGTCGTCCGGCTCGCCTCGATCTGGCGCGCGACGTAGTCGGCGAACGATAGCGCGGGTGTGGCCTTTTCGACCGCGTCGGGCGCCGACCGTGCGTACGCGTCGCTGACCCGCTGGTACATGAGGCCCACCGAGGTGGCATCGGTGAGGATCTGATGAACGAGCAGCGCCCAGGCGTATCGATCGTCGGCCAGCTTGATCAGTGTCGAGGCGTACGGCCGCACGGTCAGGTCGAGCGCGGAGTCGACGTGGGCGAGGGCCCAGGTCTCCAGGCCCGCCTCGGCGTCCGAGTGCCCCGAGAAGTCGAGCACGTCGGACTCGAAGCTCACGTCGTCATGGGTCTGAGCGCGGGGGCGGCCGTCCACCGTCTGAATCGTCGTCCGCAGCGCATCGGACACGGCGAGCATCTGCGCGAACGCCCGGTGGAACCGACGGACGTCGACGTGACCCGACAGGACGAAGACGCTCAGCTCGTTGAACACCGGCTTCTCCGGCGCCACTTCCTGCCCGAGCCAGATGAGGAACTGGTTCCTCGTCAGACCTGCTTCTTCATCAAACAGCTCCGCGACTTCATCGAGCCACTCCGCTGAGTTCTGGTGAGAATCGCTCATGGCGCGTCAATCGGCTCAGTCCAGCAGCGACGGCGACAGAGTTCGTCCGCCCGTCTCCTTAGGCCAGCCGTACTCGACGCAGACAGAACAGCACGCAACATACCCCTTGCACCCCCAGTGTGCCGGGTCACCGCGTTGTTCCCCAACAACCGTCCGGGGACCCTGGGCATAGTCTGTCGCTCGCCCACGCACAGGTCAAGTCACGAAGTCCGTGGTCTCGACCGAGCCGGCGCCCGACGTGGCGACGCAGGTGACCAGCCCGCCCGGACCGGTGATCCAGATCAGGCGGTGGCTCTGGGCCGCTCGCGCCAACTGGTCCTCGGTGGCGCGCAGCCCGCGACCGGTGGTCTTGGCCAGCGCTTCGAGCGCGGTCCATTGCTGGACGGGTGTCGCGCCCGGTGGGCAGGCCGCCTCGGCCACGCGCCAGCCTGTCACCGCCCGTGCGACGCCGTCGCGGGGCAGGTCCGCGAGCCGGTCAGGTGACTCCACGTCGACGCCGAGCGAGTCTCGACTGAGCGCGACCACCGCGTGCGTGCCGGACGATGATGTGCTCACCCACAGCGGATCGGCGCCGCCCGAGACGACATGAGGCCGTCCATGGCCGATGCCGCCGCAGTGCCCGCATCGACTGGAGATCGCGTCATGGGCAGGGTGCTGCCTGAGGTGGGATGCCACGATCAGCCGCCGCAGGATGCGACGAGCCGCGAATCTGCTGCGCTGCTCCCGCCCCGCTTTCCTGTCCACCGCCATCCGTTCCTCGACGGTCAGCCACCGCCGACGCGCCGCCTCGTCGATCTCGGCGTCCGTCAGTTCCGGGAGGGCACAGCGCCACAGGCGCACCGTGGCGCCGTCAGCGGTCGCCGGCGCTGCTGACGCGACAGCATGCCAAAGGATACGCAACCGCTGGTCAGGAGCGTGGCGCACGGTTCGGCCCCGCTGCACAGTGGTGGCGCGCACTCCCCATCGACGTCTCCCCAGAACGACCCGCTCACCCACGCGAGCGGAATCCGCCCATGCTAGCGGCTCGCGCGCAGGGGCCGCACCCGAGCTTTCCGCACATGGACGCAACGGGTAGCGCGGCCGATCCAGGCAGCGTGGTGGATGCCGGGGTTCCGGCCCGGTGCGGCGCTCACCCGAAGGCGCAGTGCATCTTCACCGTGGCGTCGCTCGCATAGTCCTGGATGAACCCGAAGAACTTCGCGCCGTCGGCGGTCACCAGTGGCGCATCGGCCAGTTCGAACAGCCCCAGTTTGAGGTCGGGGTCGGTGATGATGGGGGCGGATGCCGGGGGCGCGGCCCGGCCCGAGATGCCCACGTCCTCGAGCCCGTCCAGCCACTGCGACGGCGGGCAGACGCCGCCCCATGCGTCGACCGGCTCGGTCTGCACCGGGTAGAACCGACCGTCGATCTCTTCGAGCTGTACGTGACGCGTGAGCTCTCCGGTGCCCGGCTGCGAGCAGGGCAGATCGTCGTCGGTGTGCGGCATGCGCAGCGAGAGGTCGATCTGCAGCCCGCCGTCACCGCCGGCCGACACCGCGTGGGTGACGTCGCCGCAGCGGGTGGTGCGCGCGACCGGGTAGATCACCTGCTCGGCGACCGGCTCCGCGTCGAGACCGATGCCCCGCCATACGTACCAGAGCTCCTGCGCCGCGTTGCCGTCGATCCGGGTGATCGGAATCGCGGCATCCATCACCCCGTCGCCATCGACGTCGGCCTCGACAGGCTCGCCCAGCTCGTACGTGCGTGCCGCGTCGTCGGTCGCGGTGCCACCGGTCAGCTGCACCATGACGGGCGCGTCCAGTCCGAAAGACGCGAACGACCACTCGGCCTCGGCCGCCCACGCGGCGATGTCCGCGGCGGTCAGTTCAGGCTGCGGGTCTTCGACCGGAGATTCCTCCGCCGGGTCGGCGGGCGCGGTGGCTGCCGGTTCGTCCCCGGGCGGCGCGGGACTCGTGGCCCCGCACCCGGTCAGCGCCAGAAGGCCGGCTGCCGCGACGGCCAGCTTCGCTCCACCGAGCCGGCCCGCGCCACCACGGCCACCGCCACCGGACGACCCACGCGCGCGGCCCACAGCGAGCCCACGCCTCCCACCGGCATCCACCCGCCGACGTGCAGTCATGACGTCACCTGCGGCATCGCCGCCGACGGGGCCGCTACCG
>JAEXHA010000088.1 GCA_023450335.1 Actinomycetes bacterium
GCGCTCTGGCGGCTCGCACCGGCGAAGGCCGTGGTGCTCGGTGGCACGGGCGCGATCTCCGCCGGCGTCGCGACGCTCGTGCAGGCCTTCGGCGTCGCGCACCCCGCCGCGGCTGGAGGCCGGCTGAGCACCAGCACCCAGCTGCGGGCGGGCTCATGCCTCGCCTCGCGCAACACGACGACCCGGCTCTGCGTCGCGGACAACGGCGAGGTCAGCGTCGCCGTGGACGGCGCCGTGACCTGGCGATCGCGGACGACGGCGGCGGATGCGGCGGCCCTGCGGATCCGGACGGACGGCAACCTCGTGCTGTTCGGCACCACCGGACAGGTGCGGTGGCAGGCCAGCACCCGCGGCACCGCCGCCGTGCAGCTGCTGGTCGGCGACGACGGCGAGGTGAGCCTGCAGACCGGCGGCGGTGCGATCCGCTGGGCGACGATGACCGGTCGCGACGCCCCGACCTGGGGACTCCCGTTCGAGCCGGGCCAGCGCTGGTCGGCCGGCGGCCCGCACACATCGCTGGGCACGAACCAGGGCGCGCGCGGTTCGCTGGACTTCGGCCCCTACCGCGATGCGTCCGAACGCGTGGTGACCATCGCCGACGGCACGGTGTACCTCTACACCTGCGGCAGCAAGAACTACCTCGGCGTGCAGCACGCCGGCGGGTGGCAGTCGACGTACTACCACCTGACCAACGAACAGCGACAACTGGTCGGCAAGAAGGTGCCGGCGGGCACGTATCTGGGTGATACCGCCCAGACACTGCCGTGCGGCGGCGGTTCGACCTTCGAGCATGTGCACCTGACCATCCGCCGCGCCGGGCAGCCGGTCTCGGTGGAGGGCATGACCTTCGGCGGCTACACGGTGCGCAGCTCCGGCTCTGACTTCTCCGGCACGTGGCACGACGCCGCCGGGCGCACGGTGCTGACGGCACGGGGCGGCGCCGCATGCTGCCTGACGGCCCCGGCCGGAAAGTGACAGGAAGGTCATCGACATGGCATCCACACTGGTGACGCGTGCGCGCATGAGCGCCGTCATGATCGTCCTGGCCGCCGCTGCCGTGGCTCTGATCGGCTCGACGCAGACATGGCTCGATGTCGCGCTGCGTGAGGGCAGCCACCCGGTGCTGGCGGTGGACGGCGCCACCGCCCTCCCTCTGCTGGCGCCCTTGAGCCTCGCCGCCCTCGCCCTCGCCCTCGCCCTGTCGATCGTCGGTCGCGTGCTGCGCTGGATCTTCGGTGCGCTCGCGGTGGCCATCGGTGCCGTTCTGGTCGTCGGCGCCGTGCAGATCCTGGCCGGGCCACCCGTGTCCGCCTTCGCCGCGACCGTGACCGAGGCCACCGGACTGACCGGGTTCGAGACCGTGCAGGGGCTCGTCGACACGGTGGCTATAACACCATGGCCGGCGATCACCGCGGCCGCAGCCGTCGTGATCGCACTGGGCGGCGCGTTCACTCTCGCCACCGCCCACACGTGGGGCCGTTCGGGACGCCGGTTCCGCACCGACCAGGCCGCCCTCGCCCCTGCGAGCCACGCGAACACCTCACGCCCGTACGACGCGATCGACTCCTGGGACGACCTCAGCCGCGGCGACGACCCCACCGCGTGAGCGATGCCGGTACCGCGGCGCGCACCCCGCTAGACTGGGCCGAGCGGTCATCGTCCGCAACGGCACGCGAAGGAGAACAATGAGCAACCCCATCGGCGACCCCGGTCACGGACACTCCCCGGCAGCCTGGACGGCCGTCGTGATCATGCTCGTCGCGGTCTCCTTCGGCACCCTGTTCTTCTTCCTCGACATGCCCGCGCTCGTGTGGGCCTCTGCCGCACTGCTGGTCGTCGGCATTCTCGTCGGCTGGGGCATGGCACGCGCCGGGTACGGCGTCGGCGGATCCAAGTACACTCCGAAAGCGCACTGACGTGCTCGCCGACCTGACGGCCGGCGCCGTTCAGGACGCGGAGGAGCGCCGGCTCACCGAGCCGTTCGATGCCGTTGAGCGCCGTGCGCTCGCGCAGCCGCCCGCCCTCGATGCCCTCGAGGCGCTCTCCCCGGCCGACCGCGTCAAGATCATCGCCGAGGTCAAGCGGGCAAGCCCCTCCCGCGGCGACCTCGCCGCCATCCCCGACCCGGCTTTGCAGGCCACCCGCTACGAGCAGGGCGGCGCATCGGCCATCTCGGTGCTCACCGAAGGCCGTAAGTTCAAGGGCAGCCTCGCCGACCTGCAGGCCGTCCGCGCCGCCGTTTCGCTGCCGGTGCTGCGCAAGGACTTCATCGCCACCGAGTACCAGGTGCTCGAGGCGCGCGCCGCAGGCGCCGACATCGTGCTGCTCATCGTCGCCGGGCTCGACCAGGCCAGACTCGCGTCGCTGCACACGCTGGTGCGTGAACTCGGCATGACTCCGCTGGTGGAAACCCACACCCTCGACGAGGTGCACCGCGCCGCCGACATCGACGCCCAGCTGATCGGCGTCAACGCGCGCGATCTGTCGACCTTCCAGCTCGACCGTGACCTGTTCGGACGACTCGTCGAGCACCTGCCGCCTGCGGCCGTCAAGATCGCCGAATCGGCCGTTCTCGCACCCGCCGATGTCGCGCATTACCGCGCCGCCGGGGCCGACGTCGTGCTCATCGGCGAGGCGCTGGTCACGAGTGACCCCGTCACCACCCTGCAATCGTTCCTGGAGGCCGGATCATGAGTCTGCGCGAGGCGAAGGGCCCGTTCTTCGGTGAGTTCGGCGGCCGGTACATGCCCGAGTCGCTCATCGCCGCCATCGATGAGCTCACCGCCGAGTACGAGGCGGCCATCGCCGATCCGGCGTTCACCGCCGAACTGGCGGCACTGCTGCATTCCTACGCGGGCCGACCCTCGGCGATCACCGAGGTGCCGCGCTTCGCCGAACACGCCGGCGGCGCCCGCGTCTTCCTCAAGCGCGAAGACCTCAATCACACCGGCTCGCACAAGATCAACAACGTGCTCGGCCAGGCCCTGCTGACCAAGCGGCTGGGCAAGACACGTGTCATCGCCGAGACCGGCGCCGGCCAGCACGGTGTGGCCACCGCCACCGCCGCCGCCCTGTTCGGCCTGGACTGCACGATCTACATGGGCGAAGTCGACACCGAGCGCCAGGCCCTCAATGTGGCCCGCATGCGCCTGCTGGGTGCCGAAGTCGTCGCGGTCACCACCGGCTCGCGCACGCTGAAGGACGCGATCAACGACGCCTACCGCGACTGGGTCGCCACTGTCGAGACGACCAACTACATCTTCGGCACCGCCGCCGGCCCGCACCCCTTCCCGGCGATGGTGCGCGACTTCCAGAAAATCATCGGCGAAGAGGCGCGGGCGCAGCTGCTGGAGGAGACCGGACGCCTGCCCGACGCCGTGGTCGCCTGCGTCGGCGGCGGCTCGAACGCCATCGGCATGTTCGACGCGTTCCTCGACGACGATGCCGTCAAGCTCTACGGTGTCGAGGCCGCCGGTGACGGCGTCGACACCGACAAGCACGCCGCATCGATCGAACGGGGCCGCCCCGGCGTGCTGCACGGCGCGAAGACGTACGTCCTGCAGGACGAGGACGGCCAGACCATCGAGTCGCACTCGATCTCGGCCGGCCTGGATTATCCGGGGGTCGGTCCCGAGCACTCGTGGCTGGCCTCGATCGGCCGCGCCGAGTACATCCCGGCCACCGACGCCGAGGCGATGGACGCCCTACGGCTGCTCAGCCGAACCGAGGGCATCATCCCCGCGATCGAGTCCGCGCACGCCCTGGCCGGGGCCCTGCGCCTGGGCCGCGACATGGGCCCGGATGCCGTCATCGCCGTGTGCCTGTCGGGCCGAGGGGACAAGGACATGGACACCGCCGCACGCTGGTTCCAGCTGTACGACGAGGATGCCGAGCCCGTCGAAACCGCAGAGCCGGCTGCCGCCGCCACCGGCGAGGGGACGAAGCTGTGAGCCGCGTCGCCGCTGCCATCGACGCCGCACACGCCGCCGGACGCGGCGCATTCATCGGCTACCTGCCCCTGGGGTTCCCCGATCTGTCCACGAGCATCGAAGCCGCCGTCACCCTGGCTGACAGCGGCGCCGACATCATCGAGCTCGGGCCGCCGTATTCCGATCCGGTCATGGACGGCACCGTCATCCAGGAAGCCACGCAGGCCGCTCTGGCCGGCGGATTCCGGCTGCGCGACACGTTCACCGCGGTGCGCGAGATCACCGCCCGCGTCGACGTTCCGGTCGTCATCATGACGTACTGGAACCCCGTGCTGCAGTACGGAGTCGACCGCTACGCCGACGACCTGCTCGCCGCCGGGGGAGCGGGCCTGATCACCCCCGACATCACGCCCGAGGCGGCCGGTGAGTGGATCGCCGCGTCCGAGCGCACCGGCCTTGACCGCATCTTCCTGGCCGCCCCCACCTCCACTGACGGGCGGCTGGAGATGATCGCGCGCCACTCCACCGGGTTCGTGTACACGGTCTCGACGATGGGCATCACCGGCGAACGCGCAGAACTGGATGCCGCGGCCCGCACGCTCGTGACCCGGCTGCGCGACCACCGGGCACAGCATGCCTGCGTCGGCATCGGCATCTCGACGGGAGATCAGGTGCGCGGCGTGCTCGAGTACGCCGACGGCGCGATCGTCGGCACCGCCCTCGTGCGCGCCCTCCGCGACGGCGGCCTGGAGGGCCTCGCCGCGGAAGCGCGCGCGCTGACCTCCGGCACCACACGCTGACGGCGCCTCGTCTCGCCTGCCCCTGGGCTTGTCGAACGATCATCCTGCTTCGAGAAGCGCCGTGGACCGGTCCGCATGTGCCACGCCTTGAGCCGTCAGACCGTCGCTGCGGACGGATGCCGTCCGAGGATGAGGTTCGAGCCGTCCGGGGTGAGCAATGATCCGAGCCACGGCGAAGTAGACTCGCGGTTGTGAGTTTCTCCGCAATCCCGGTCATCGCGTCCATCCCGAGCCCGCCGATCAGCTCGTTCCAGATCGGTCCGCTGACGATCCACTTCTACGCCCTGTGCATCCTCACGGGCATCGTCGTGGCGACGCTGCTGACCAACCACCGCCTCACCAAGCGCGGTGCGGAGCCGTGGGTGGTCATCGACATCGCACTGCTGGCCGTGCCGCTGGCGATCATCGTCGCGCGGCTGTACCACGTGTTCACCCACTTCGACTTCTACTTCAGCGCCGGCCGCCAGTGGTGGAATCCCTTCGAGCGCGACGCGATCTGGAACGTCTGGGATGGCGGAATCGCGATCTACGGGTCGCTCATCGGCGGCGCGATCGGCGCCTGGCTGGGCTGCAAGTGGACCGGCATCCGCTTCTGGACCTTCGCCGACGCCCTCGCGCCGGGACTGCTGCTCGCCCAGGCGATCGGCCGCTTCGGCAACTGGTTCAACCAGGAGCTGTTCGGGCTTCCCACCGACCTGCCGTGGGGCCTGGAGATCAGCCCCGACAACCCCGCGTTCCCCCCGGGGCTGGCCGAGGACACCCTGTTCCACCCCACTTTCGCCTACGAGGTGGTCTGGAACCTGCTCGGTGTGCTCGTGCTGCTGTGGGCCGGACGCAAGCTTCGTCTTCAGTGGGGGCGCCTGTTCGGCCTGTACCTCGTCTGGTACAGCGCCGGCCGCATCGTGTGGGAATCGATCCGCATCGACCCCAGCGACATCTTCCTCGGCGTGCGCACGAACGTGTGGGCGGCCATCCTGGGCGTGATCGTGGGCCTGGCCATCATCGTGGTCCAGAAGCGCCGCCACCCGGGCTTCGAACCGTCGCCGTATGTCGCAGGACGTGAATGGACCCCCGAAGGGGCTGTACAATCGCAGAACACTGACGACTTCGTGGATGTCAGCGAGCCTCCCGCACCCGAACCGGCGGGCGTCGCAGCCACAAGCAAGGACATCTCGAAGTAATCCACGCAGGGCCGACGACGTCCCCATCGCACGCATCTTCCAGAGGACGGAACGTATGGCCTCGAGTCTGAGCCGAGCACACACCGCGAGCCCACCGGGCTTGCCCGCCGCGCAGGGCATGTACAACCCGGCGTTCGAGAAGGACGCCTGCGGGCTGGCGATGGTCGCCACGCTGCGCGGCACCCCGGGCCACGACATCGTGTCGCTGGCGCTGACGGCACTGCGCAACCTGGAGCACCGCGGTGCCATCGGCTCCGACGCCGGCACCGGCGACGGCGCGGGCATCCTCACTCAGATGCCCGACGCGTTCCTGCGCGCCGTCGCCGGCTTCGAACTGCCCGCCGCCGGCGAGTACGCCGCGGGCATCGCCTTCCTGCCGCTGGCCGACGACGCCCGTGCCGAGCTGAAGGCCGCCATCGAGAAGCTCGCGACCGCCGAGGGACTCACCGTCCTCGGCTGGCGCGTCGTGCCCACCGACGACACCCAGCTCGGCAAGCTCGCCTTCGACGCGCGCCCCGCGCTCGAGCAGCTGTTCCTTTCCCGCCCGGCCATCGGCGGTGCGCCGGCGATGTCCGGCGTCGAACTCGACCGCCGCACCTATCGGCTCCGCAAGCGCGCCCAACATGAGTTGGGCGCGTATTTTGTTTCCCTCTCGAGCCGGACGCTCGGGTACAAGGGCATGGTCACGACTCTGCAGCTCGAGCCGTTCTACCCCGACCTGCAGGATGAGCGCTTCGCGAGCGAGCTGGCTGTCGTGCATTCGCGCTACTCCACCAACACCTTCCCGTCGTGGCCGCTCGCGCAGCCGCTGCGCATGCTCGCCCACAACGGCGAGATCAACACCGTCGGCGGCAACCGCAACTGGATGCGTGCGCGGCAGTCGCAGCTGGAGGCCGAGGTGCTCGGTGACATCGCGCCGCTGCTGCCCATCTGCACGCCCGGCGCCAGCGACTCGGCCTCATTCGACGAGGTGCTGGAGCTGCTGACCCTGACCGGGCGAAGCCTGCCACACGCCATCATGATGATGGTCCCCGAGGCCTACGAGAAGCAGGCCGACATCGCCCCCGACCTGCGTGCGTTCTACGAGTATCACTCGATGCAGATGGAGCCGTGGGACGGTCCTGCCGCGCTCATCTTCACCGACGGCACCGTCGTCGGCGCCACCCTCGACCGCAACGGCCTGCGCCCGGGCCGTTGGACCGAGACCACCGACGGTCTGATCGTCGTGGGCAGTGAGACCGGCGTGCTCGACATCGAACCCGAGCGCATCAAGCGCCGCGGCCGTCTCAGCCCGGGGCGCATGTTCCTGGTCGACACCGCACAGGGCCGGATCGTCGAAGACGATGAGCTCAAGGCCGACCTGGCCGCCATGGAACCCTGGCAGCAGTGGCTGGATGCCGGCCGCGTGCGCCTGCGCGATCTTCCCGAGCGTGAGCACATCGTCCACCCGATCGCATCGATCACTCGTCGGCAGCGCACGTTCGGGTACACCGAGGAGGAAGTGCGCATCCTGCTGACCCCGATGGGCCAGCACGGCGCCGAACCTCTGGGTGCGATGGGGTCGGACACCCCCGTCGCCGTGCTCAGCGACCGCCCGCGGCTGCTGTTCGACTACTTCACCCAGCAGTTCGCGCAGGTCACCAATCCGCCGCTGGACTCGATCCGCGAAGAGGTCGTCACCTCGCTCGGGCTCGGTCTGGGCCCCGAGCGCAACCTGCTGTCGTGGGGCCCCGAGCACGCACGCTCGATCACTCTGGACTTCCCGGTGATCGACAACGACGAGCTGGCCAAGCTGCAGAACATCGACAAGGCCCTGCCCGGGCGTCGCTCGGTCACCATCCGCGGGCTGTACCACTTCGACCAGGGCCCCGACGCTCTCGAAGCCCGCCTCGAGGAGATGTACGCCGAGGTCGACGAGGCCATCGCCGGCGGCGCCGAGTTCCTCATCCTCAGTGACCGCGATTCGAACAAGGACCTCGTCCCGGTGCCATCGCTGCTGATGGTCTCCGCCATCCACCACCACCTGATCCGGCGAGAGAACCGGATGAAGGTGGGCCTGGTGGTCGAAGCCGGCGACGTCCGTGAAGTGCACCACGTCGCGACGCTCATCGGCTACGGCGCCTCGGCGGTCAACCCGTACTTGGCGATGGAGACGGTCGAGTACCTCGTGCGCGCCGGGTTCATCACCGGGGTCACGCCCGAGCGCGCCGTCAAGAACCTCATCTACGCGCTGGGCAAGGGCGTGCTGAAGATCATGTCCAAGATGGGCATCTCGACCGTCTCGTCATACGCCGGCGCGCAGGTCTTCGAAGCCATCGGCCTGTCGCAGACGTTCATCGACAAGTACTTCACCGGCACCGAGACCAAGCTCGGCGGCATCGGCATCCGCCAGGTCGCGGAGGAGAACCAGGCGCGGCACGACTTCGCGTACCCCGAAGACGCCGCCGCGCGCGCCCATGAACGGCTGTGGACCGGTGGCGAGTACCAGTGGCGCCGCGACGGCGCGCCGCATCTGTTCACCCCCGACACGGTGTTCCGGCTGCAGCACTCGACGCGCACGCGGCGATACGACATCTTCCGCGAGTACACGCGGCTGGTCGATGACCAGGCGGCGCAGCTGAAGACGCTGCGCGGACTGTTCGAGCTGCGCACGGGTCAGCGCCCGCCGGTGCCGATCGACGAGGTCGAGCCGGTGTCGGCGATCGTGAAGCGCTTCTCGACGGGAGCGATGAGCTACGGGTCGATCTCGAAGGAGGCGCACGAGACGCTCGCGATCGCGATGAACCGGCTCGGCGCGAAGTCCAACACCGGCGAAGGCGGTGAGGACGTCGAGCGACTGCTCGACCCCGAGCGGCGCAGCGCGATCAAGCAGGTCGCCTCGGGCCGCTTCGGCGTCACCAGCATGTACCTGACGCACGCCGACGACATCCAGATCAAGCTCGCCCAGGGCGCCAAGCCCGGCGAGGGCGGGCAGCTGCCGCCCGCGAAGGTCTACCCGTGGATCGCGCGCACTCGCGGCGGCACCCCCGGCGTGGGACTGATCTCGCCGCCGCCGCACCACGACATCTACTCGATCGAGGACCTCAAGCAGCTCATCTTCGATCTGAAGCGCGCCAATCCGGCGGCCCGCGTGCATGTGAAGCTCGTGAGCCAGTCCGGCATCGGTGCCGTCGCCGCCGGCACCGCGAAGGCCCTCGCCGATGTGATCCTCGTATCGGGTCATGACGGCGGCACCGGCGCGAGCCCGCTCAACTCGCTCAAGCACGCGGGCACGCCGTGGGAGCTCGGACTGGCCGAGACGCAGCAGACGCTGATGCTCAACGACATGCGCGACCGCGTCGTGGTGCAGGCCGACGGTCAGCTCAAGACCGGGCGCGACGTCGTCATCGCGGCGCTGCTGGGCGCCGAGGAGTTCGGCTTCGCGACCACCGCGCTGGTGGTCGAGGGCTGCATCATGATGCGCGTGTGCCACCTCGACACCTGCCCCGTCGGCGTCGCCACCCAGAACCCCGTGCTGCGGCAGCGGTTCAGCGGCAAGCCGGAGTTCGTCGTGAACTTCATGGAGTTCATCGCCCAGGAGGTGCGTGAATACCTCGCCGAGCTCGGCTTCCGGTCGCTCGAGGAAGCGGTCGGCCACAGCGAACTGCTGGACGTGAACCGCGCGATCGAGCACTGGAAGGCCGACGGCCTCGACCTCACGCCGATCCTGCGCGGCCCCGCGTTCGCGGCCGACACGCCGCGGCGCCACCTGCGCGACCAGGACCACGAGCTCGAGCAGCACTTCGACGTCCCGATCATCGAGCAGGCCGGAGACGTCATCGCGCACGGCGGGCACTTCGCCGTCGAACTGCCGATCCGCAACACCGAACGAGCCGTCGGCACGCTGCTGGGCAACCAGGTCACGCGGGCCCACGGCGAACACGGTCTGGCATCCGGGTCGATCGAGATCAGCCTCACCGGCTCGGCCGGACAGTCCTTCGGCGCGTTCCTGCCGGCCGGCATCACGCTGCGCCTGGAAGGCGACTCGAACGACTACGTGGGCAAGGGGCTCTCGGGCGGTCAGATCGTGGTGCGCCCACCGCGCGCCGCGCGCTTCGACGCCTCCCGCAACGTGATCGCCGGCAACGTCATCGGCTACGGGGCGACGCAGGGCACCATGTTCCTGCGCGGCGTCGTGGGGGAGCGGTTCCTGGTGCGCAACTCAGGCGCCACCGCCGTCGTCGAAGGCGTCGGCGACCACGCCCTGGAGTACATGACCGGTGGGCTCGCCGTCATCCTGGGCGGCACCGGGCGCAACCTGGGCGCCGGCATGTCCGGCGGCACCGCGTACGTGTACCGGCTCAACCGCTACCTCGTCAACCGCGAAGCGCTCAGCAGCGGCGAGCTCGCCCTGACCGAGCTCGGTTCGGGCGACGTCGAGATCCTGCGCGACCTGCTCGCGCAGCACATCGCTGAGACCGACTCCACGCTCGCCGCACGGCTGCTCGACGACATCGAGCTCGAAGCGGCGAACTTCGTCAAGGTCGTGCCGCGCGACTTCGCCGCCGTCATGAACACCCGTCAGCAGGCGGCGGCCGAGGGGCTGGACCCCGACGGTGACGTCGTCTGGACCCGCATTCTGGAGGTGACCGGTGGCTGATCCGAAGGGATTCCTGAAGACCACTGAGCGCGAACTGCCCCCGCGCCGGCCGGTGTCGGTGCGCATCATGGACTGGAAGGAAGTGTACGAGCCGGGCGACTCGGCGGTACTGCGCCGCCAGGCCGGGCGCTGCATGGACTGCGGCGTGCCGTTCTGCCACCAGGGGTGCCCGCTGGGCAACCTCATCCCGGAGTGGAACGACCTCATGTGGCGCGGCGAGGGACGAGCCGCGATCGAGCGCCTGCACGCGACGAACAACTTCCCCGAGTTCACCGGCCGGCTGTGCCCGGCCCCGTGCGAGAGCTCGTGCGTGCTGGGGATCAACCAGCCCCCCGTGACCATCAAGCAGATCGAGGTCTCCACCGCCGACGACGCGTGGAACCACGGCTGGGTGGAGCCCGAGCCGCCCGCGCGGCTGACGGGCAAGACCGTGGCCGTGGTCGGATCGGGTCCCGCGGGGCTCGCCGCCGCCCAGCAGCTCACCCGCGCCGGGCACACCGTGGCGGTGTACGAGCGCGATGACCGCATCGGCGGGCTGCTGCGCTATGGCATCCCGGACTTCAAGATGGAGAAGCGCCTCGTCGAGCAGCGTCTGCGGCAGATGCAGGACGAGGGCACGCGGTTCCGCGCCGGCGTGGAGATCGGCGTCGACATCAGCTGGAGCGACCTGCGCGCCCGCTACGACGCCGTGCTGGTGGCCACCGGTTCGACCGTGCCGCGCGACCTGTCGATCCCGGGCCGCGACCTGGCCGGCGTGCATTTCGCGATGGAGTACCTCGTCGAGTCGAACAAGGCCGTCGCCGGCGATGCGGTCCCGAACCAGATCCACGCCGAGGGCAAGCACGTCGTCGTCATCGGCGGCGGTGACACCGGCGCCGACTGCATCGGCACCGCGCACCGCCACGGCGCGTTGAGCGTCACCAACCTCGCCATCGGCGTGCGGCCACCCGATGAGCGACCCGAGCACCAGCCGTGGCCGATGTCGCCGCAGGTGTTCGAGGTGCAGTCCGCGCACGAGGAAGGCGGGGAACGCGCCTACCTGGCATCCACCGTCGAGTTCCTCGACAACGGCGCCGGCGAGGTCCGCGCACTGCGCATCGCGGAAACCGAATTCATCGACGGGCGCCGCGTGCCCAAGAGCGGCACCGAGCGCGAGATCCCCGCGGACCTGGTGCTGATCGCCATGGGCTTCACCGGCCCCGAGCGCAGCGCGCTCGACGATCAGCTGGGCGTGTCGTTCACCGATCGCGGCGCGCTCGAGCGCGACGACGAGTACGCCACCGCCCTGCCCGGGCTGTTCGTCGCGGGCGATGCCGGCCGTGGTCAGTCGCTCATCGTCTGGGCGATCGCGGAGGGCCGTGCGGCAGCCGCGGCGATTGACGGGTACCTTATGGGTGAGACCACGTTGCCGGCGCCCGTGCGCCCGCGTGATGTCGCGATCGGCCTTCCGGTCGCCTGACACCCCTGAGAACCCCAACCCGAATACAGACCGGAGTCAATTGCTGTGAGACGCGCGAAGATCGTCGCCACCCTGGGACCAGCCACCGAGTCCTATGAGATGATCCGGGCGATCATCGAGGCCGGCGTCGATGTCACCCGCTTCAACCTGAGCCACGGCTCGTACCCCGAGCACGAGGCCCGGTTCGCCAACGTGCGCAAGGCGGCCGACGACGCCGGACGCGCCGTCGCCATCCTCGTCGACCTGCAGGGCCCGAAGATCCGCCTGGGCAAGTTCGCGGACGGCCCTCACGAGCTGGCCGTGGGCGATGAGTTCAAGATCACCACCGACGACATCGCCGGTACCAAGGAGATCGTCTCGACGACCTTCAAGGGCCTGCCCGCCGACGTCAAGCCCGGCGATTACCTGCTGATCGACGACGGCAAGGTGCGTGTGGAGGTCACCGCCGTCGAGGGCCCCGTGGTCACCACGAAGGTCATCGTCGCCGGCGCGGTGTCCAACAACAAGGGCATCAACCTGCCCGGCGTGGCCGTCAACGTTCCCGCGCTGAGCGAGAAGGACGAGGACGACCTTCGCTGGGGTCTGCGCACCGGCGCCGACATCATCGCACTGTCGTTCGTGCGGGACGCGGCCGATGTGACCCGCGTGCACGAGATCATGGCCGAGGAGGGGCGCAAGGTCCCCGTCATCGCGAAGATCGAGAAGCCGCAGGCCGTCGACAACCTCGAGGAGATCATCGACGCGTTCGACGGCATCATGGTCGCCCGCGGCGACCTCGGCGTCGAGCTGCCGCTGGAGGCCGTGCCGCTCGTGCAGAAGCGTGCGGTCGAGCTGTGCCGCCGGATGGCCAAGCCCGTCATCGTGGCCACCCAGATGCTCGAGACCATGATCGAGAACCCGGTGCCCACCCGTGCCGAGACCAGCGACGTGGCCAACGCCGTCCTCGACGGTGCCGACGCGGTCATGCTGTCGGGCGAGACGAGCGTGGGCAAGTACCCCGTCGTCGTCGTCGAGACGATGGCGCGCATCGTCGCCGCGACCGAGGACCACGGCCTCGAGCGCATCCAGCCGGTCGCCGCGCGCCCCCGCACGCAGGGCGGCATCATCACGCTGGCCGCGCACGACGTCGCCGAGTTCGTCGAGGCGAAGTACGTCTGCATCTTCACCGAGTCCGGCGACACCGCACGCCGCATGTCGCGGCTGCGCTCGGGCATCCCGATGATGGCGTTCGCCGTCGACCCGGCCGTCCGTCGCCGCATGGCGCTCACGTGGGGCGTCCAGTCGACGCTCGTCGAGCACGTCGCCCACACCGACCTGATGTTCCTCCAGGTCGACAGGTTCTTCCTCGACAACGGTCTGGCGGCCGAGGGCGACAAGGTCGTGGTGATCTCGGGTTCGCCTCCCGGAATCATCGGCTCGACCAACGACATCCGCATCCACAAGCTCGGCGACGCCGTCAACGGCAAGGCACCGATCTACCAGGATCCGAAGTAGTCGTGAGATGAGAAGAGGGGATGCCGCCTGGCATCCCCTCTTCTAGCTGTGTGCCGGTGGTGGGAGTCGAACCCACACGCCCTTTCGGGCAACCGAGTTTGAGTCGGTCGCGTCTGCCATTCCGCCACACCGGCGCACGTCGGCGGCCTCGGCACATCCGGGTTCGACCATATCGTAGGATTGGGTGGTGACTGAGCAGGAACAGACCCCGGTGTCCACGGCATCCGCCCCCCGACGTGTCGTCGTCGCCGAGGACGAATCGCTGATCCGACTCGACATCGTCGAGATCCTCCGCGACAACGGGTTCGACGTCGTCGGCGAGGCCGGTGACGGCGAGACGGCCGTTCAGCTGGCGACGGAGCTGCGCCCCGACCTGGTGATCATGGATGTGAAGATGCCCGTCCTGGACGGCATCAGCGCCGCCGAGAAGCTCAGCAAGAACCACATCGCCCCCGTCGTGCTGCTGACGGCCTTCAGCCAGAAGGAGCTCGTCGAGCGCGCGACCGAGGCCGGCGCCCTGGCCTACGTCGTGAAGCCGTTCACGCCGAACGACCTGCTGCCGGCGATCGAGATCGCGCTGGCGCGTTACGAGCAGATCATCACGCTCGAGGCCGAGGTCGCCGACATGGTCGAGCGCTTCGAGACCCGCAAGCTCGTCGACCGCGCCAAGGGCCTGCTCAACGAGAAGATGGGCCTGAGCGAGCCCGAGGCCTTCCGCTGGATCCAGAAGGCGTCGATGGACCGTCGTCTCACGATGCAGGACGTCGCCAAGGCGATCATCGAGCAGCTGTCGCCCAAGAAGGGCTGACGCCCATCGAGCGGATGCCGTGACTCAGCGTCGCGGCATGTCCTTGATCAGGTTCGTGATGCGGATCGTCGAGCAGCGGCGTCCCTGATCGTCGGAGACGATGATCTCGTGCACCGTCATGCTGCGGCCCAGGTGCACCGGTGTGCAGACCCCGGTCACACGGCCGCTGGTCGCCGAGCGCGTGTGGGTCGCGTTGATGTCGACGCCGACGGCCAGGCGGCCCTCGCCGGCATGGTAGTTCGCGTGCATCGAGCCCAGCGACTCGCCGAGCACGACGAAGGCGCCGCCGTGCATGAGCCCCACCGGCTGCGTGTTGCCCTCCACCGGCATGGTCGCCACGGCGCGCTCACGGGTCAGCTCGACCCACTCGAATCCCATGCGATCGGCCAGTGCGCCGTTGCCGCGCGCCCTGGCCCAGGCGATCCCGTCGGTGTCTGCGGGGGAGATCTCAGTGGTCATCTTCTGCCTTCGAAGGGGGCCGGCTCGGGTGTCGTCGACGCTGACTAGGCTTACAGGGTGACGGACTCCGCAAAGCCTACCCTTCTCGTCGTCGACGGCCACTCGCTCGCATACCGCGCGTTCTTCGCCCTTCCCGTCGACAACTTCTCGACCAAGGACGGGCAGCACACCAACGGCATCTACGGGTTCCTCTCCATGTTCGTGAATCTCGTCAAGGCCGAGCAGCCGACCCACCTCGCAGTCGCGTTCGACACCTCGCGCCACTCGTTCCGCACCGACCAGTACGCCGAGTACAAGGCCAACCGCAGCGAGTCACCCGCCGAGTTCAAGGGGCAGATCCCGCTGTTGCAGGACTGCCTCGCGGCGATGAATGTCACGGTGCTCACCCAGGAGGGCATCGAGGCCGACGACATCCTCGCGACCCTCGCCACACGGGGCGTGGCCGAGGGCTTCGATGTGCTCGTCTGCTCGGGCGACCGCGACACGATCCAGCTGGTCACCGACGAGGTGACGCTGCTGTACCCGAGCGTGCAGGGCGTGTCGCAGCTGAAGCGCTACACGCCCGAGGCCGTGGTCGAGAAGTACGGGCTGCCGCCGGTCAATTACCCCGACATCGCCGCGCTCGTGGGCGAGACCAGCGACAACCTGCCCGGCGTGCCGAAGGTGGGGGAGAAGACCGCGGTGAAATGGCTCACCCAGTTCGGGTCGCTCGATGAGCTGCTGGCACGCGCCGACGAGATCAAGGGCGTCGTGGGCGGCAACCTCCGCGAGCACCTCGACGATGTGCGCCGCAACCGTGCGCTCAACGCGCTGCTGCGCGATGTGGAACTCGAGGTCGGCCCGGCTGACCTCACCGTCAAGCCCGTCGACCCGATCGCCGTGCGCGACATCTTCGCGCGTCTCGAGTTCCGTACGCTGCTGCCGCGTGTGTTCGACGCGATGGGGGGCGACCCGGCGGATGCGGAGCCCGCCCAACCCGCGGTCGCGGCCCCCACGCCGGTCGAGGCCGACCCCGCCGCGCTCACCGCCTGGCTGGTCGGCGCCGGCGCACACGCCGAGCTCGGTCTGACCATCACCGTCGAAGGCGGACTGCCCGCCCGTGTGGGAGTCGCCTCGGCCGACGCGGCCGTCGAAGCCACCTGGTCTCCCGAGGTCGCCGAGGCCTTGCGTCCGTGGCTCGAGGGCGACGCGCCGAAGGTCATGACCGATGCGAAGACCCAGATCAAGGCGTTGGCCCGTGCCGGCGTGACACTGCGTTCGCTCGCGTTCGACGCCCTGCTGGCCGGCTGGCTGCTGCGCCCGAGTCTGCCCGACAAGAACCTCGCCGACCTCGTCTACCGGTTCCTCGACGAGAAACTGCCCGAGGCCGACCCGACGCAGCTCGTTCCCGAGACCGAGGGTGCCACGCCCGGCCAGCTGGCGTGGTACACGCGGCGTGTGACCGATGCCGTCCGCGAGCAGTTGCCCGCCCCCGTGGCATCCGTCCTCGCCGACATCGAGCTGCCCACCCTCACCGCCCTCGCCGCCATGGAGCTGGCCGGGGTCGCCGTGTCGCACGACAAGCTGTCGACATTCTCGGCCGAATTGGGCGCCCGTGCCGACGACATCGCCCAGCAGGCGTTCGCGACCATCGGACGCGAGGTGAACCTGGGCTCGCCCAAGCAGCTGCAGGAGGTGCTGTTCGACCAGCTCGAGCTGCCCAAGACCCGCAAGACCAAGACCGGGTATTCGACGGATGCCGGCGCCCTGGCCGATCTGCAGGAGTCGCACCCGCATCCGTTCCTCGACCAGCTGCTGCAGCACCGCGAGGCGACGAAGCTGCGGCAGATCATCGAGTCGCTCGACACGGCGATCGGGGGCGACGGCCGCATCCGCACGACCTATGTGCAGACCGGCAGCCAGACCGGGCGCCTGTCGAGCACCGACCCGAACCTGCAGAACATCCCGATCCGCAATGAGGAGTCCCGGCGCATCCGCGCCGCCTTCGAGGTGGGCTCAGGCTACGAGACCCTGCTGACGGCCGATTACTCGCAGATCGAGATGCGCATCATGGCGCACCTGTCCGGCGACCCCGGCCTCATCGAGGCGTTCAACTCGGGTGAAGACCTGCACAGGTTCGTGGGCGCCCGCGTGTTCGGGGTCGACCCCGCCGATGTCACGCCTGCGATGCGCACGAAGGTCAAGGCGATGTCGTACGGTCTGGTCTACGGCCTGTCGGCGTTCGGCCTGTCCAAGCAGCTGCGCATCGAACAGTCCGAGGCCAAGCAGCTCATGATGGAGTACTTCGCCCGGTTCGGCGCGGTGCGCGACTACCTGCGCTCGTCGGTCGAGCAGGCCCGGATCGACGGGTTCACCGAGACGATCTTCGGCCGCCGGCGGCCGTTCCCCGATCTGACAAGTCCCAACCGGGTGCTGCGCGAGAACGCCGAGCGGGCGGCCCTGAACGCCCCCATCCAGGGCAGCGCGGCCGACATCATGAAGATCGCGCTATTCCGCATCCACGACGAGCTGGCCGCGGCCGACCTGGCCTCGCGCGTGCTCCTGCAGATCCACGACGAACTCGTCGTCGAGGTCGCACCGGGGGAGTGGGATGCAGTGTCAGGCATCGTCCGCACCCGCATGGGCGACGCCGCCGAGCTGTCGGTGCCGCTGGATGTGCAACTCGGGCGCGGTGACAACTGGGATGCGGCCGGTCATTGAGCTCGCGGCGATGCCTGCACGGTGTCACCGCCCGGATTAGGCTCGGGGGATGACAGACGCACAGCGCACCCCCACGCCGGTCGACACGATCGCCGATGCGTGGGTCGACACCCTTGCCGAGCTCTCGCCAGGCCTTGCCACCTACATCGGCCGCTCCGAGTACAACGACCGCCTCGACGACCTGTCGCCGGCGGGCACCGAACGCGCCGCCCAGGCCGCGCGCGACACGCTCGCGCGACTGCAGGCGGCCGACACGGTCGACGACGTCGATGTCGTCACCAAGGCCGACCTCTCGGCCGAGCTTCAGCTGCAACTCGACCTCCACGATGCGCGGGCACACCTGCGCGATCTCAACGTGCTCGCCTCGCCGGCGCAGGAGGTGCGCAACGTCTTCGATCTGATGCCCACCGACTCCGCCGATGACTGGAGCGTCGTCGCGAAGCGTCTCGCCGCCGTACCGACCGCGCTCGACGGCTACATCGAGACGCTGCGTGCGGGCATCAGCGCCGGCGTCGTACCGGCGCGCCGTCAGGTGACCGAGGTCGTCGCGCAGATCGCACGCTACACCGCCGATGACGGCTTCTTCGCCGAGTTCACGCAGGGCGCCGCGGCTGCCGACGGTGCGCTCCCCGAGTCGCTCACGAACGACCTCACGGCGGGCTCGGATGCGGCGCGCAGCGCGTACGACATGCTCGCCCGGTTCCTCGCCGACGAACTGGCCCCGGCCGCCGGCGAGCACGACGCGGTGGGGCGCGAGCTCTACGCGCTGCACTCGCGGCGCTTCCTCGGCGCGACGATCGACCTGGACGAGACGTACGAGTGGGGCATCGAAGAGCTCGCGCGCATGGTGGCCGAGCAGGAGCGGATCGCGGACGAGATCAAGCCGGGGGCGTCCGTGGAAGAGGCCGTCGCGTTCCTCGAAGCCGACGAGTCGCGCAAGCTCCGCGGGACCCGGGCACTGCAGGAGTGGATGCAGGCCACGAGCGATCGTGCTGTCGCTGAGCTCGGCAAGACCCACTTCGACATCCCCGAGCCGATCCGCACCCTCGAGTGCATGATCGCGCCGACCAACGAGGGCGGCATCTATTACACCGGGCCGACGGACGACTTCTCCCGCCCCGGCCGCATGTGGTGGTCGGTGCCCGAGGGCGTCGACACGTTCGACACCTGGCGTGAACTGACCACCGTGTACCACGAGGGCGTCCCGGGCCACCACCTGCAGATCGCGCAGGCGGTGTACAACCGCACCGAGCTCAACTCGTGGCGCCGACTGCTGGCCGGTTCCAGCGGCCACGCCGAGGGCTGGGCGCTGTATGCCGAGCGTCTCATGGAGCAGCTGGGCTACCTCGACGACCCCGCCGACCGGCTGGGCATGCTCGATGGGCAGCGCATGCGCGCCGCTCGTGTGGTGCTCGACATCGGCGTGCACCTGGGCAAGCCTCAGCTCGACGGCGGCGCGGCCTGGAACGCCGACTACGCACTCGACTTCATGCGCCGCAACGTCAACATGTCCGACGAGTTCGTCCGCTTCGAGGTCAACCGTTACCTGGGATGGCCCGGGCAGGCGCCGTCCTACAAGGTGGGTCAGCGCATCTGGGAGCAGATCCGCGACGAGGCCGCCGAGCGCGCCGGCGCCGACTTCGACATCAAGCGCTTCCACATGCGGGCGCTGCGCCTGGGCGGCGTCGGCCTCGACACGCTGCGCATGGCACTCGCGAACGGCTGACCGCTCATCCGGCGCGGGGGTCGTTCGACAGCAGGTCGACGACCTCCGCGTCTGCCGTCTGGGTGAAGTCGTCGTAGAACTGACCCACGGCCCAGAACTCCGTCTCGCGGTGCGGGCAGACGAACTCGTCGACGACGTCGGCGGGTGGATGCCAGCGCGCCGGCGCCACGGGCACGGCCAGCACGACGCGCCGCGCACCCCGAGCGCGCAGCGCCCGGCACGCAACGATCGCGGTGGCTCCGGTGGCCACCCCGTCGTCGACGACGAGCGCGACGCGTCCGGTCACAGCAGGACCGCCGGCGAACAGCCGGCTGCGGCGTCGCAGTTCGGCGCGCTCGCGTTCCTCGACGACGTGCAGGGCGGCAGCGTCGGCGCCTTCCGCCCGGGCGGCCTGGTCATCGATGAACCGGATGTCGTCGGCGATCGCCCCCACCGCGAACTCCTCGCGGGCGGGGGCGCCCAACTTGCGCACCACGACGGCCGTCAGCGGCAGCGAGAGCTCGCGGGCCACTGCGGCGCCCACGACGACACCGCCGCGCGGAATGCCGACCACGACAGCCTCTGTTCCGCGCCAGGGCGCCAGCGCCGCCGCCAGCTGCCGGCCCGCATCCGCCCGATCGGTGAACTCGGCCATGAACTCACCGTACGCTCATACACATGACCACCGTGCAGCTCGGATTGGACACCTTCGGCGACATCACCCACGACGAGGAGGGCCGGCCGCTGTCGGCGGCGCAGACCATCCGACATGTCGTCGACCAGGCGGTTCTGGCCGACGAGGTCGGTCTGCACTTCCTCGGGGTCGGCGAACACCACCGTCCTGATTTCGCTGTCTCCAGTCCTGAGATCGTGCTCGCCGCCGCTGCCGCGCGCACGCGCCACATCCGACTCGGCACCGCGGTGACCGTCCTGTCCAGCGACGACCCCGTGCGGGTGTTCGAGCGCTTCGCGACGCTCGACGCGCTCTCGCACGGCCGGGCCGAGGTCATCCTCGGTCGCGGCTCGTTCACCGAGTCCTTCCCCTTGTTCGGGTACGAATTGGCCGACTACGAAGTGCTGTTCGAGGAGAAGCTCGACCTGTTCTCGCAACTGATGCGCGAGAAGCCGGTGACGTGGCAGGGCACCACGCGCGCACCGCTGCACGCGGCCGATGTGCATCCGAAGACCGAGAACGGCCTCACCGCCTGGGTGGGTGTCGGCGGCAGCCCCGAATCGGTCGTGCGCACCGCGCGGTACGGGTACGGGCTCATGCTGGCGATCATCGGCGGGGGACCGGCCAGGTTCCGTCCGTTCGTCGATCTGTTCCATCGATCGCTGGACTCGTTCGGCCGCGACCGGCTCCCCGTCGGCGTGCATTCCCCGGGGCACATCGCCGACACCGACGAGCAGGCTTGGGAGGAGCTGTATCCGGCGCTGAAGGCGAACCGCGATGCGATCGGCGCTGAGCGCGGCTGGCCGCCATACAACCGCCTGCAGTTCCAGAACGATGTGGGACCCGACGGTGCCGTGTTCGCCGGCTCGCCCGAGCGCGTCGCGCGAAAGATCGCCGACACTGTGCAGGTGCTGGGCGCCGACCGGTTCGACCTGAAGTACTCCCACGGGCCGCTGTCGCACGCCAAGATGATGCGCTCGATCGAGCTGTACGGTACGACGGTGACGCCATTGGTCGCCGACATGCTCTCCTCGGCGTGACATGCCGCGCCCGGAATCCGTACGATTCTGAGCATGACCGACCTCTCGACCCCTTCGGTGGCGGCCCGTCTCGACGCCCAGCCGTTCACGCGCGGGCATCTGCGCATCCTGGGCGGCTCGGGACTCGGGTGGGCTCTGGACGCGATGGATGTGGGGCTGATCTCCTTCATCATCGCCGCACTCGTCTCAGAGTGGTCGCTCACCGGTGAGCAGGCGTCGTGGATCGCGTCGGCCGGGTTCGTGGGCATGGCGGTCGGAGCGAGTGTGGGCGGCCTGCTCGCAGACCGGCTCGGCCGCCGCTCGGTGTTCGCCCTCACCCTGCTGGTGTACGGCCTTGCGACCGGCGCGAGCGCGCTCGTCGGCGGGCTCGTCGCCCTGCTGATCCTGCGCGTCGTGGTCGGGCTGGGACTGGGGGCCGAGCTGCCGGTGGCCAGCACCTATGTCAGCGAGTTCGCGCCCGCCCGCATGCGGGGTCGGCTCATCGTCATCCTCGAAGCGTTCTGGGCGATCGGGTGGACCGCGGCGGCCCTCATCGGCTACTTCGTCATCCCCGCTCTCGACGGCGGCTGGCGCTGGGCGTTCGCGATCGGCGCGATCCCTGCCGCGTATGCCCTCATCGTGCGCTGGGGTTTGCCCGAATCGGCGCGCTGGCTCGACCGGCAGGGCCGCCGTGGCGAAGCGGAGGCGGTCGTGGCGGGCCTCGACGCGTCGCCTGCCCTGGGGTGGTCGGCGCGGCGCCGGCTCGCACCGGTGCGCGTGGCGACGGCACCGGTGCCGGTGGCAGCGGCCACGACGGGACGTGAGCCCCTCGCGGCGCTGTGGTCCGCGGAGTTCTCCATGCGCACCGCCTGCGTGTGGACGGTGTGGTTCTGCGTCAACTTCGCCTACTACGGCGCGTTCATCTGGATCCCCACGCTGCTGTTGAACCAAGGCTACGACCTGGTCAAGTCCTTCGGGTTCACGTTGATCATCACCCTGGCGCAGCTGCCAGGCTACGCCGTGGCGGCCTGGCTCATCGAGGTCTGGGGTCGGCGGACGACCCTGTCGGTGTTCCTGGTCGGGTCGGCTGCCTCGGCGGTCCTTTTCGGCACCGCGACCGGCGAAGGCGCCGTCATCGCGACCGGCATGGCGCTGTCGTTCTTCAACCTGGGGGCGTGGGGCGCCTTGTACGCGGTGACTCCCGAGCTGTACCCGACGTCACTACGTGCGACCGGTTCGGGATGGGCGGCCGGGGTCGGCCGCATCGCATCGATCGTCGCACCCCTGAGCGTTCCGCCGCTGATCGGCCTCGGGGGGATCGGGCTCGCGTTCGTCGTCTTCGCGGTGTTCTTCACCATTGCGGCCGCCGCAGCCTGGGGCCTGATCGACACCCGCGGCATCGCGCTGGACGAACGCTGAGACCCCCTACGCTGGAGGGGTGAAGCCCGTCCGATTCGTCGCCATCGGCGATTCTTTCACCGAGGGCGTCGGCGACGAACGGGCCGACGGCAGCGTGCGTGGCTGGGCTGACCTGGTCGCCGAGGGCTGGGCGCAGTCACGCGGCGAACCCATCGAGTACGCGAACTTCGCCATCCGTGGCAAGCTCGTCTGGCCGATCGTGGCCGAGCAGCTCGAACCCGCCCTCGCCCTGAAACCCACCCACCTGTCGTTCAACGGCGGTGGCAACGACATGCTGCGGCCCCGCACCTCGATCGCCCATATTGCGAACGCCTTCGTGCAGGTGCTGCGACGCTGCGATGAGGAGGGCGTGACGCTCATACTGCTGTCGGGCGCGAACCCGTCGGCGCAGTTGCCGATGAGCGGCCTGATCCAGCGCCGCGGCGATCTCATGTCGGCGGCCGTCCTCGACCTGCTGACCGACCGCCCCGACGTCATCCGCGCCCTGAACTGGCCCGACCGAGAACTCTCTGACCCGGCGTATTGGTCGGTCGATCGCCTGCACATGAATGCGCGTGGGCATCACCGCGTCGCCGCACGCGTGCTCGACGCGCTCGGCGAGCGCGTCCCGGACGGCTGGTGGTCGCTGTCCGAGTTCGCCGCGGCCGAGCGGCTGGACGGCCGGCAGTACTTCCGCGAACATCTGGCGCCGTGGGTCCGGCGCCGCTTGACCGGCACCTCCTCGGGTGATCATCGTGTGGCCAAGCATCCGCAATGGGTGCGCGTTTCGGCCGAGCCGTAATCACAGCGGCGGGTGCTGTGTCAAGGGCGTCGCCACCTCCGGCATCCACCCGCCATAATGGCCGCATCCCTGCAGTGAGGAGATTGCCATGAGCATCGGAACCGGGATCGTCCTGTTCGTCATCGGCGCCATTCTGGTCTTCGCCGTCAACGTCGAGGTGGAGTGGGTGAACCTCGACATGATCGGGTACATCCTGATGGCCGCAGGAGTGGTGGTGTTCCTGATCGGGATCATCCTGCTGTTCCGCCGTCGGACCACTCAGGCTGTGACCCGCACGAGCGACCCTGCCGTGGGCGACCGCGTCACCCGCACCGAGACGAGCGCGCCCGACGACCCCGTGGTCTGACCGTCAGCGCCGGGGCCGGCGCGGCTGGTCCATGCCGATGTGGATGCGGGTGCGCTTTCGCTCGATGCTGATGAACATCGCGCCCAGCAGCCACAGCGGCACCTGGGTGAGGAAGGCGAGCCGGAAGGCGTCGAGCGAGTAGGTCTCGGGCGTGCCGGCCCCCTGCAGGTCGAGCGCGAGTCCGATCAGGAGGATCGCGACCAGCGCGGCAAGGAAACCGCCCGCGTTGGTGAGGCCGGTCGCCGTGCTGAGTCGGTGCGCCGGGTTGTGGGTGCGGGCGTGATCGAACGCGACCATTGATGCCGGGCCTCCCATCGCCAGTGCGAACGCGAGCGCATACAGCAGCCACAGCGGTGCCGGGCCAGGCCAGACGATGACCGCAAGCCAGGCCACCATCTGCACGAACACCGCCGGCAGGACCAGCGCGCGCGAGCGCAGGTGCGGAACACGTCGCGACAGGTCGCCCATGACGGGACCCACGACCATGCCCACGATGACGTAGGTCGAGGTGATGGCGGCCGCTGAGGCGACCGACAGGCCTTCGCCGGCGGTGAGGAACGGCATGCCCCACAGCAGGATGAAGGCCGTGCCGGCGAACGGCGACGCGAAATGCGACCAGAACGCGAGGCGCGTGCCCGGGTGCGCCCACGCCGCGCGGATGCCGACGCCGGTGTCGACCGACGATCGCACGACGCGGATCGCCCCGGTGTCGGTGTCGACGGTCACGTCGGCGGCGACCTCGGGCGGGTGATTGCGGATGAGCGCGACCGTCAGCACGGCGAACAGCACGCCCAGTCCCGCGATGCTGCCGAATGTGATCGACCAGGTCGTCGCGTGCATCAGTGCTGCGAGGGGTATCAGGGCGATGAGCTGCCCGGTCTGGCCGGCGATGCCGGTCAGCTGCACCATGACCGGTGCGCGTTGGGCGGGGAACCAGGTCGCTATCAGTCGCAGCACACCGGGGAAGATGGCCGCATCGCCGGCCCCCAGCAGCATGCGCGCGACCAGGGCCACCCCGACGCTGGGGGAGAGGGCCATCGTCAGCTGACCGAGGGCCATGAGGACCATGCCGATCGTCATGATCGGCCGGGCCCCGTACTTGTCCAGCAGCACGCCGACCGGGATCTGCATGCCGCCGTACATCGCCAGCTGCACCACAGCGAACATCGACAGTGTCGCCGCATCGGCGGTGAAGCGCTCCGCGGCATCCACGCCCACCGCCGCCAGCGAGCTGCGGTTCGTGATCGCCAGCACGTAACCGGCCACGCCCACGATCCAGATCGTCCACGCCCGCACGCCGGGTCGGGACAATGCGGAGAATCGGGCCACCGTCCCACGCTACCCGCACGGCGGTCGGCCGGGTCGGCGCGATGCCGCCTGCGAGACTGGAGGCATGAGCGACATCGAACTGGCGGCGATCCCGGGCGGGTCGGTCACGCTCCACGACGCGCGCCGTAAACTGCGCCGCACGGTCATGCTCGAGCCGTTCGAGATCGGGGTGTTCGCCCTCACGCAGGAGCAGGTCGCCGAGTTGCTGGGCGAACCGGCATCCCACCCGCGCCGGCCCGCGGTCGACGTGAGCTGGCTGCGCGCGGTGCGACTGTGCAACGCGGCGTCGGAATGGGAGGGGCTCGACCCCGCGTACACCTTCGACGGTGAGGACGTCACCTGGCACGTGGATGCCGACGGCTACCGCTTGCCCACCGAGGCGGAATGGGAGTTCGCCTGCCGTGCCGGGTCCACCGGCCCGCACTACGGCCCGCTCGCCGACATCGCATGGACCGCTGCGGACGGCGTCGGGCATCCTCAGAACGTGGGCGGCAAGCTGCCGAACCTGCACGGCCTGTTCGACACGCTCGGCAACGTGTGGGAGTGGTGCTGGGATCTGCTCGACCCCGCGCGGTATCGCGACTACCGGGTGTTCCGGGGCGGCGGTTTCGGCGACGATGCGTGGAGCGTGCGGGCCGGGAGCCGCCGGGGCGGAGCGCCGCGGATGCACCACGACGATGTCGGTGTGCGACTCGCCCGGGGCGGGTTCGACGCCGCCGACGCGGCACAGGGGTGGTCTGCGGCAGTCGACCGGGACCGGGCGCTCAACAACGCGCCGCTGCCCCCGGGGTGGACACCGCTGCGGTGACCCGCGAAGAATCTTCTCGGGCGGTGTCGATTTCGCGCGTTGCCGTTCGACGTCTTGGTGAGGGCGCATCCGGCGCCCACGACACAAGGAGATGGACAGATGAAGCACATGCTGATCATGCGGGCGACGGCGGCAGCGGTCGAGGCGTATGAGAAGACCGATTTCGAAGCCGTCATCAATGCGATGGGCGCCTACAACGAGCAGTTGATGAAGGCGGGCGTGATGGTGGGTGGCGACGGCCTGGCGCCCGAGCCGGGCTGGGTCGTCGACTTCGCCGAGGAGACACCGGTAGTGTCGGACGGCCCCTACGGGGAAGTCCATGAGCTTTTCAACGGATTCTGGATCCTCGAGACCTCCACCCCGGAGGAGGCACTCGAATGGGCCAAGCGCTGCCCGCTGGGACCGGGTTCGAAGCTCGAAGTGCGTCGGGTCACCGATGAGACCGACTTCGCGGGCTACGCCGACAACGAGTACATCCAGAAGGAGTCCGGTCGGCGCGAGGAGCAGGCGTCGAGATGACCTCCCTCGACATTCCTCGCGCGGTCGAGGCCGTCTGGCGCATCGAGGGCGCGCGCATCGTCGCGACGCTCGCCAAGATGACCGGCGACCTCGGCCTCGCCGAGGATGTCGCGCAGGAAGCCGTCGCGGAGGCCCTGGCGTCGTGGCCCGCACAGGGCGTGCCGGCCAACACCGGCGCATGGTTGACGGCGGTCGCCAAACGGCGTGTGATCGACGCATGGCGGCGCCGCGAACGGCTCGACGAGCGTCATCGCGCGATCGCCCGCGAGCTGTCCGAGGCGGCCGAGGACGAGTGGATGCCGATTGACGACGATCTGCTGCGGCTCGTGTTCACGGCGTGCCACCCCGCGCTGTCGCGCGAGTCACAGATCGCGCTGACGTTGCGGGCCGTCGGCGGTCTGACCACAGTGGAGATCGCGCGTATGCTGCTCGTGCCCGTCGCCACGGTGCAGGCGCGGATCACGCGCGCGAAGAAAACGCTCGCCGCGGCACAGGTTCCGTTCGAGGCACCGGACCCGTCGGAGTGGGCCGAGCGTCTCCGGGGAGTGCTCGGCGTGGTGTACCTGATGTTCACCGAGGGGTACGCCGCCACGACAGGGGAGCGCGGCACGCGTGCCGACCTGGCCGATGAAGCGCTGCGACTGGGGCGCGTACTGGCCGGGCTCGTGCCGCGCGAGCCCGATGTGCACGCGCTGGTCGCGCTCATGGAGTTTCAGCGGTCGCGTTTCGCTGCGCGGGAGGACCGTGAGGGTATGCCCGTGCTGCTGGCTGACCAAGACCGCACGCGGTGGGACCGGACGCAGATCCTGCGCGGGAAGGCGGCGCTCCAGCGCGCGGACGCCATCGCGGCGGCCCGCCGACGGGGGAGAGGCGCGTACGCACTGCAGGCGGCCATCGCCGAATGCCACAGCGTCGCCGCATCGATCGACGACACCGATTGGGAACGCATCGTCGTGCTCTACGAGGCGCTGGGGCGCGTGGCGCCGAGCCCCATCGTCGAGCTCAACCGTGCGGTCGCGGTGTCGATGGCCACCGGGGCCGCCACCGCGCTGCGGATCGTCGACAGCCTCGTCGCGGCCGACGCCCTGCGCGGCTCGCCGTTGCTGCCGAGCGTGCGCGGCGAGTTGCTCGCGCGTCTGGGCCGCAGCGACCAGGCGCGGGCCGAGTTCGCGGCCGCCGCGTCACTCACCCCGAACGACGCCCAGCGCTCCGTGCTCGAGCGCAAGGCCGCCGCGCTCGGCTGATTCAATCGACGACGAGCGCGTATTCCGAGCCCGAGGCCGTACGCTCGAGAAGTCCGTGGTCGACGAGGTAGCGCCGCAGCGCCGCGACATCGCCGGCCGGCGCGAACGGGGCCAGGCGGTCGTTCACCTGCGGTTCGGTGAGCCGGTCGGCGGGGGAGAAGGCTCGGGCCGCGACCCACGTCAGCAGCTCGCGACGCTGCGCGGATCGCAGCGGATACCGGTCGATGCGGCCCGAGGCATCGAGGAATCGCGTGATGTCGTCGGCGGCGACCCGAGGCCGCGGTGCGGCACGGCGCCAGACGCCGTCGTCGTCCTGCCGGAAGGCGGCGGCCCGCGCAGCGTCGAGCACGGTATCGCTTGCGGCGGGGGAGACGACGTAGGTCACCTCGGAACCCCACGGCGCCGCCCCGAGGAGCCGGCCGATGGCCCCCTGCGCCACGCCGCGATCGGCGTACTCGGCGGCCACCTCGAGAGTCATCACCGCTTCGGACCCGGTGCGTGTCGCGTCGAGAGTTCCGGCATCCATCCCGTCGACGACCAGACGCCATGAGCGATGCAAATCGTCCGCACGGACCGGCTGAAGCACCAGGCTGACCTTCGGGTTCTTCACGGCACCATCCTCACGCACGAGGGGAGTCAGCGCACCATGCGCAGGTCGACCAGGCTCGGGTCGAACTCGTCGACCGCTTCGGCCCCGTCGAATGCGAAGCCGTTCCGCTCGTAGAACGCGATCGCCCGGTCGTTTCCGCGCAGGACCCACAGCTGTGCCGGTTCATCACCGATGACCGCATCGAGCAGCGCTGTGCCGACACCGCGGCCGTGGGACTCAGCCAGCAGGTAGACGGAGAACAGGTGCAGCGGCCGCGCGGGGGGCACACCGTGCTCGGCGTCGGGTCCGACGGCGTCCCCGGCATTGGCGAAACCGATCACACGTGCCTCCTGCACGGCGACCGACATGCGCCCCGGGCGCGGATCGATCGCCAGGTAACGCGTCCACATGTCGAGGCGACGCGCGAACGCCTCCTCGGAGAAGAAGCGGTCGTCAACCACGCCGGTGTACGTCTCACGCCAGCTGTCGACATGCACACGCGCGATGCCCGCGACATCCGCCGGCTCAGCGGTTCGAACGATCACCTGTGCGGGAGAGTCCATCGGGCGAGCCTACCCGGACGGCGTGGCGGGCGTGCGCATGGCCGGTCCGCGTCGCTGCGGCGAAACGGGGAGCGCCCGAGCGGAGAGCGGATATCTGCCCGAGTTGACATAATGTGCATTATCGGCGAAACGACGACAGCACCTGCGAGCTCCGCGTCGGCGACCATGTGGTGGGCGATTCGCCTCTGGCGAAAAGTCAAGGGCTCCGCATCGACCCGCGTCATATGGCGCTCGCGACATCCGTCTGAGAAAAGTCTCGCCCCTTGAACAACAGCGGCATGTGCAGATGCTTCGCGAGCGCGTACGAGATGCAATCGCCGAAGTGCAGGTTTGCGGGATGCCGCCCCTTCCCGAATCGCTGCCAGGCGGCAACCGCCAGACGGTACTGCACATCGTCGAACCCGATGACAGCAGCATCGACGCGGTTGAGTAGATGCTCGAGATCCCGAGCCAGCGCCGAACAGTCCGGATCCGTCGACTTGAGCAGTCCGCTGCCGAGCCCAAGGCGAAGTCGAGTGCACGCCGGGGCGGTCTAGCGCCGGCCTGCACTCAAAATCTTCTCGCTACTGGCTGGGTTGGTCGGATTTGCTCGTTGTGGGCCCGGCCTGCAGCGTCCAGATCGCCACCACGAGCGCAACCACTCCAAGGACTCCGGTGACCCACGAAAGCGCCGGGATGTAGCCGCCGGTTCCGGTGACGTCGGCATAGAGACCGACCGAGTACCAGGCAACTCCCGCCGTTGCGATCGACGCGATGGAAACAACGATCAGGGCCAGGGCGACAGCAACACGCTTAGTCATACTCGTTCCTTAGTTGGGGTTGCAGGCAGCGGCCACCACCGCGGCGTATCCCACATTAGGCCGCCAAGGCTCAAGGTTCCATGGCACCTTCAGGAGGGCCACGTTTCGGACATGGCAGATCAACTGGTCACGCATTGTGGTGGTCTCGTACGTGCTCGGCACGATCGCCTTGTACTTTTCCCAAATCTCAGTGTTGGTAATGCGCGAAAAGTTCTGCGATACCGGGTAGACCCGAATGATGACAGCGCCCGCCGCACCCTCACCAACCCGATCGTCCTCGGCTCGGTGCTGGGCGTGCTGGTCTCCGCCTCCGGCATCCAGCTGCCACCTATCGTCATCGAACCGGCCTCCCTCGTCGCCGACGCGTGCGTGCCCGTACTGCTGATCACCTACGGCATCTCCCTCCACGGCCAGCGCGTGTTCGGCGCGTCCGGCCGCCGCCGCGACATCGTGCTGGCGACGACCCTGAAGCTCGTCGTGATGCCGCTGGCCGCGTGGGCGGCGGCCAGCTTCCTGTTCCAGCTGCCGCGAGAGGATGTCCTGATCGTGACGGTGCTGGCCGCCCTGCCCACGGCGCAGAACGTCTTCAACTACGCCCAGCGCTACGACGTCGGCGAGACGATCTCGCGCGACACGATCTTCCTCACGACGGTCGGCTGCGTGCCCGTGCTGCTGCTGATCATGGTGCTGCTCGGCTGAGCACAAGAGGTGCGGAACTCCCCCGCCGGGTCTACTCTGAAGACGATTCCTCACAGGAACCTCTCAGAAAGGACGAGCATGTCCACCACAACATCGTTCGACAAAGAGGCGGTCAACGGCATCCGCACCGCACTGGGCATCAGCGGCGTCCTCGCCGTCATCGTCGGCGTCCTGATCCTGGTCTGGCCGGGCAAGACGGCGATGGTGATCACCGCGATGATCGCGATCTACGCCATCGCCGCCGGACTCGCCTACGCCGGGCTCGGCATCTTCTCGAAGACGAAGGGCGGCTGGTCGCGCATCGGCCACCTGCTCCTCGGCCTGCTCTACATCGCGGCGGGCATCGTCGCCTTCATCAATCTGGGGATGGCCACCGCATGGCTCGCGGTGTTCGTCGGCATCCTCGTGGGCATCATGTGGATCGTCGAGGGCGTCGTCGCCCTGTCGACCCTGGGCGACGCCGCCTCCAAGGGGTGGGCCGTCGCGTTCGCGATCCTCTCGATCATCGCCGGCGTCCTGCTGTTCCTCTCCCCCGTGTGGGGCGCACTCGTGCTGTGGTGGATGCTGGGCATCTCGGCGATCGCGCTGGGCGTGGTCAACATCATCCGGGCTTTCACGTTCGGCAAGAAGTAGTCCGCCCGGACGGGAAGAACCACGACCGGATCGATCAGCCCACCGGCAGGTGGCGCTGCCACCATTCGACGACCGCGTCGAACCGCTCCACGCGGTGGCGGGGACGACCACCCCGGGTCAGTTCGTGGTCCTCCCCCGGGAACACCAGCATCTCGGCCTCGACGCCGTGCCGCTTGAGCGCCATGTAGTACCGCGTGGCCTGCTCGAGCGGACAGCGGAAGTCGAGTTCGGAGTGCAGCACCAGCGTGGGCGTGCGCACCTGGTCCACCACCGCCATCGGGCTCTGCGCCGCGATCCGGGCGGGGTCGGTGCCGACGTACTCGTCACCGAAGAACGAGCCGATGTCGCTCGTGCCGGCGAAGCTCACCGGGTCGAGGAACCCCCGCTCGACGATGGCGCCGGCGAAGCGGTGGTCGTGCGCGATCACCCAGGCGGTCAGATACCCGCCGTATGACCCGCCCATGACGCCGACGCGGTCACCGTCGAGCCGGTCGTCGGATGCGATCGCCTGGTCGAGGAAGTCGATGACGTCATGGAAGTCGACCGTGCCCATCTTCTGCCGGATGCTGCGGCCGTGGGCGCGGCCGTACCCGGCACTCCCCCGCGGGTTGCAGTAGACGACGGCGTAGCCCGCGTCGACGAGCACCTGCGTCTCGTCGAAGAGGTGTATGCCGTACGCGGCATACGGCCCGCCGTGGATCTGGAGGATCACGGGGAACGGGCCGTCGCCCGCGGGCGTGGCGACCCAGCCGTGCACCGGGTACCCGTCGCGCCCGGCGATCTCGAGTTCGACGGGGCGCACGAGGCCAGAGCGCTGTGCGGCCGCGCCGAAGTCGGTGACCGTGCCGGCGCCCACGACGGCCAATTCGCCGAAGCTGTCGGGCGTGCGGTGCGCGACCACGATGCGCTCGCCGGCGGGCGTGCGGGCCGCGGCCTGGCCGGTGACCTCGACGTCTCCGTCGAAGACCGGGGTGACCGTGCCGTCGCGCGTCACGCGCAGCAGGTGCACCCGGCCGCGGGTGCGGTTCTGCACGAGGAAGTCGTCGCCGAGGACGGTGATGTGCGAGTCGCTCTCCCCCAGGTCGATCGTCTCGGGGTCGGTCAGCGCGCGTACCCCCTCCCCCTCCACGAGCCACAGCCCGACGCCGGGTGCGACGAAATCCGTCCCCTCGGGGCCGACGGACGATCCCAGCACCGCGACGGTCCCGTCACCGGCGACCGCGACGTCACCGATCGACAGACCGGCGTCCGGACGCACCACGTCGCGCCGGCCGGACCCGTCCACGGCGACGGAGATCAGGTGTGAGCGCAGGTCCCGCCGCGATGGCTCGATCTCGTCGATGAGGGTGAGCACCTCGGAGCCGTCGGCGGTGAACACGACGCCGCTGTGCGAGCGCGTGCCCTCGGTCAGCTGCACCGGCTCGGCCGCGACGATCGTCTGCGTCGGGGCGCGCTCGCCCTCGGGGACCACTACCGGCGCCGGCGCGTAGAAGGGCTCCGCGTCGGTGCCGGGGGCGTCGATGACGAACACGTGCGAAGGCCGGTCGATGATGTAACCCAGGCCGTTGGCGTGCCAGCGGATGCCGGTGATGCGGCGCGGCGGTTCGGCCGCGGCGTCACGGCCCTCGAGCGTGCCATAGCGGCCGGGCTCGGGCACCCGCGCGGTGTAGGCC
>JAEXHA010000112.1 GCA_023450335.1 Actinomycetes bacterium
CAGCAGCGCGGCGGGGCCGGCTTCGAGCCGCGCCGGGGCGCACGCCGGCGTAGGGTCAACGGAAAGCACCCGGCCGAACGTGTCGACGATCCGCAGGCCGACGATGCGCACGTGCCCGGCGGCGAGCAGCACCGGGTCGACGATCGGGTTCTCCGGCTGCGGGGCGCCGTCGGCGTCGGTGGCGCGGAACCCGCGCTCGGACAGACCGAGCAGCCGACGCCGCACGCCGTCCAGCGAGGCGCCGAGCAGGTCGGCGGCCTGGGCGAGCTTCTGCAGGTCGAACAGGGCGCCGGCCAGGGCGTCGTCGATCGCGCCGACCCGCTTCGCATCACGTTTGGCTTCAGCGTCGAGGTACTCCTCGATCGAGACCCCCAGGGCATGCGCGGCGCCGGTGGTCAGCGGCACGCGGTTGACGGCGGAGATCAGCACCTGATCGGCCGGTTCGGGCGGGGCGAGCAGATCCGTGGCGCCCAGCTCCCAGCCGTCGGGCGACGGCGTGCCGACGACCTCGACGCGGTACTCCAGCCATAGCGGACACCACGGCTGCGACCAGGCTGTGATGCCGACCGGACTCGGCTCCGATCCGTTCAGCAACGAGGACCCGTGCAGCCCGCGGATGATCTCCCGGTCCACGCGCAGGTCGGCCGACGCAAGCTTCATCGACACCGGCGTCGTCTCACCGTGATAGGCACCGTCGGCCGAGAACCGCAGCAGGGCCTCGGCCTCGAATCGGCGCTCGAAGGCGCGGCCCACGGCACCGGGCACCTTTCCGCCGGTGCTCCGCGCCGCCGCGCGCTGCGCCAGCCACCGCGTCGCGAAATCGCTGAGCACGAGTGCTTCCCGCGCCAGGGCCGTCGCCTCGGCGGGCACGGCTCCGGTGGGCAGTGCCGCGAGCACCGCGCTGCCGGGCAGCGTGTCGTCGTAGCCGTCCGCGATCGCGTCGGGCGTGCGCACTTTGAGCTTGCCGCCGGTCAGCCACATGCCGTCGCCGCCGTGCCGACGTGAGCGGCCGGCCCCCCGCACGAGCACATACGGGTCGGACGCCGTGTAGTACACCGGGTCGGGGCGCACTTCGGTGCGCGACTTCGGCGCCGTCACCTGGGCGATGTCCGGGGCCACCGCGTGCTGACGATCGGCGAGCCGCAGTGTGTACTCGGTTGCCTGATCGATGTGCAGCGGCAGCGCGATGTCGGCGTTCGGGTACCCGACCACACCGGGGGCGCCGGTACGCACCGAGGCCGTTGTCTGTGCGACATCGCCGACACCGAACAGATGCTTCTTCCGCGTCTCGGCGGCTGCGGCGAAGGACATCTGCACCGTGTCATTCACCGGGCGCGTGTCGAACTTCGTCCGCCCGCCGGGGGCGGTGCCGATCCGGCGACCCCCGCTGTGTGTGGGCACTTTGCCGTCCAGCAGGCGGTCCTCGATGCCGGGCGCGGGCGAGGCGACGGTCTCGAATCCTGCGGCGTGGATCGCGGCGTCGAGCTCGGCCGCGCCGGCGGGGTCGTCGAGCTCGTTGAGCTGGTTCTGGGTGAACGCCGCCATCAGCTCTTCGAGCACCTCGCGCCGGTCGGGCGTCGTGTCGGCGGCGAGGGACCGGGCGGTGAGTGCCCCGATCGCGTCGTGCAGCGACGCGCCCAGCGCGACGACGACGCTCTGCGGGGTGGGGCGGGTCTCGCCCTGCGCCACGCGCGCGTCGACCCCGTCGTCGAGCACCGGCACGCCGATGACCGCGCCGTGCACGAGGGTCGACGCTTCGGGCCGGGGCTGTGTCGACGGGGGACGGTACTGGGCGTCGCCCACGCTGCCGCCGAACAGGATGCCGGCCGCCCCCGACGCCGCGACGTACCGCACCCGCTGCTCGTACGCGATGCCGGCGAGGGTAGCGCCGATGCTGTCGACCGTCGGGTCCGCCGCGCCCTTGGCCTGACCTCGGGTCAGCGCCCACCCGAGCTCGTCGAGACGTCGTTCGCGTGCGCTCGTCGAACGGATGCCGTCGAGGGGATCGAGGTCCGAGTCGCTCCACCAGCCGACGACGAGGTACGTCGCCCGTCCGCCGAAGGCGCCACCGGGCAGGTCGCCGCCCAGCAGCGGGTCGTCGAGCAGGTCGGACTGCGGGTCGTGGAACGTGAACCGTCCGGCGGCGGCATCGTACGCGGCCGCCCAGGTCAGGGTTCCGCCGGCCACACCGTCGAGCTCCGCGGCCGTCAGCAGCCGGGTGGGCTCGGGTGCCGGCTGCGCGGTGCCGCCGATCTCGGTGACCGTCGCCGTCAGCGCGTCGATGGTCCAGGTGCGGGTGAGGGCGTGGGTGCCGTCGGCCGGCACCAGGATGCGGGTCACGGCGAACCGGTCGGGCAGGGGCGCCAGCCCCAGGCTGCGCGCCGACGGCGTGGCATCGGTCGCCCGCCCCCGCATGAGCGCATCCGGCATGGCCCAGTGCAGATGGATGCCGGGTGCACGGGGCTTCGGATCGGCGAACGGCGGCGGCCCGACCAGCGCCCCCCGCTTGGTCTCGGCGTCGCTGTCGTCGGCGACGTCGTGGCCGGGTGTGAGCGCGCCGGTCAGCCGGACACCGGCCTGGCCCTCGTCGTCACCGGTGACGACGAGGGCCTGCACGTCGATGGGCACGCACACGCGCGGCTCGCGCAGCAGATCCGCATCCCAGTCGTCGAGCGCGGTGACCGCGATGCCGAGTCGAGTCGACAGTGCGTAGGCCTCGGTGCGGGCGACCTTGAGGAACTCGTCAGGGCGGTAGGCCATGTCCTCACCCCCGGAATCTCGCCGTGTACGGATAGGTCTGCGGGCCGTCTTCGATGCGCGTGATCACCGCGTCGTACGAGATCTCTGCGTGGAAGACGGCGTCGAGGTCGGGTTCTGCGCCGCCGCCCGACGCCAGCGAGGGATCGCCGTACACCGACCGCCACGGGAACTGCAGGAGCTGCATAGCCAGCGTCGCGGCGTCCCCGCCGGTGATCTGCGTATGGGCGTCGTCGTCGTATCGCCGCACGAGCTCCTCGATGTGGACCACGCCCGGGGCGCCGGTGCGGAACGGCACCGACACGGTGTGCGGACGTACCGCACCGTCGACGTCGCCGACCACGACCGTGCCGTCGTCGGTCTCCATGAGCGCGATCCCGCTGGTCACCTCGCGCGTGCGCGAGACCAGTCGGCGCCGTCCGGGTCCGCTGCTGGTCTCGTCCTCGACGCCGAACTGCACGCCGGCCCGCGGCTCCTCGACGTGCACGACCCGGGGGACGCCGTCGAACAGCACCAGCAGCACGGCCGGGGCGAGCCGCTCGAATCGCAACGTCGTCAGACGGTGCATCGCGTCGTCGTGCGCGTCGGTCACCTCGCTGTCGCCGATGTCATCGGTGACCGTGTAGTTGTCGCTCGCGTAGCCGCGCACGCTCAGCGCCGGCCAGCCGGAGACCATCCGCGAGCGCAGCAGGAACCCCGCGACCGGTCCGGCCGGCCCGGACGGGACCTCGGCGCCGGGCTCCCATCCGACGAGCCGGACCAGCCGCTCGGCCTCGTCGATCTCGGGACGCATGACCGGGTAGATCGCTTCGAGGGTGACGCGGTCGCCGGTGGTGACGGTGCCGACCGACAGGGCGCCTTCGACCAGCGCATCGGTCCAGGCCCGGTCGAGGTGGAAGAACCGGATCGACTCGGGCGGCAGCAGCGCGCTGTCGGCGACTAGGGCGTGTCTCCTAACCGTTTGAGCCAGAGGGTGATGGCTCGTAGGACGGCACCGCCGCGGTAGGTGAGGGCGAGTTTGTCGTAGCGGGTGGCCAGGCCTCGCCATTGCTTGTCTTCGTTGAA
>JAEXHA010000142.1 GCA_023450335.1 Actinomycetes bacterium
GACCTGCGCCGTGACGTCGTGACGACGTGGCGCGAGTGGGAGCTCGAACTCGGGCCGGCCGCTCCCGCCGACGCCGCGGCCCGCGCCGTGCTCTTCGCCGCAGCCGACGCGCTAGTGACCGCCGCAGGAGGCCGGGTCTCGGCATCCGGATCGAAACTCGCCCGCGCCCTCGGCGCCTGACGCGCCCACGCTCTCGGCGCTTGACGCGCCTGCCCTCGGCGCCTGACGCCTCCGCGCCCTGGGCGCTTGACGCGCCCGCCACCGCCCCTCAACGCACTGACGCCGCCCCCGGCTTCGATTGGGGCGGCGTCAGTTGTGTGGCAAAAGCCTACATGTTGATCATGTGACCGGCCAGGCCGTGGAAGCCCTCCTGCAGCGCCTCCGACAGCGTCGGGTGCGTGTGGACGTTGCGCGCGGCCTCGAGCGCGGTGAGGTCCCACTTCTGCGCCAGGGTCAGCTCGGGCAGCAGCTCCGACACGTCGGGGCCGATGAGGTGGCCGCCCAGCAGCTCGAGGTGCTCGCCGTCGGCGATGAGCTTCACGAAGCCGACCGGCTCGCCCAGGCCGTTGGCCTTGCCGTTCGCGCTGAAGGGGAACTTCGCGACCTTCACGTCGTAGCCGGCGTCGCGCGCCTGCTGCTCGGTGAGACCGAACGAGGCCACCTGCGGCGAGCAGAACGTCGCGCGCGGCATCATGCGGTAGTCGCCCAGCGTCTGGGTCTCGGCCTTGCCGATGGTCTCGGCCGCCACGACCGCCTGCGCCTCGGCCACGTGGGCCAGCTGCAGCTTCGCGGTGACGTCACCGATGGCGTAGATGCCCTCGACGTTCGTGCGCATGTAGTCGTCGATGTCGATCGCGCCGCGCTCGGTGAGCTTGACGCCGGTGTTCTCCAGGCCGAAGCCCTCGATGTTCGGAGCGAATCCGATCGACATGAGCACCTTGTCGGCCTCGATCTGGCCCTTGGCGCCGTCGGCGTTCGCGCTGTACGACACGGTGACCGACGAGCCGTTGTCGACGACCGACTCCACCTTCGTCGAAGCGAGGATGTCGATGCCGTACTTCTTGTACTGGCGCGTGATCTCCTTCGACACGTCGACGTCCTCGTTGGGCAGCGCCCGGTCGAGGAACTCGATGATGGTGACCTTCACGCCGTAGTTGGCCAGCACGAAGGCGAACTCCATGCCGATCGCGCCGGCACCGACGATGACGATCGAGCCGGGCAGGTCGCGCGTCATGATCTGCTCTTCGTAGGTCACGACGTTGTCGCTGAGCTGCACACCGGGCAGCAGACGCACGGTCGACCCGGTCGCGATGATCGCGTTGTCGAAGGTGACCTCTTCGGTGGAACCGTCGGACCGCGTCACCGTGATGGCCTTCGGGCCGGTGAACGATCCGCGGCCCTCGTACTCGGTGACCTTGTTCTTCTTCATCAGGAAGTGGATGCCCTTGACGTGCGTCTCGGACACCTTGCGGCTGCGGTCCCAGGCGGTGCCGAAGTCGAAGTGCACGTCACCGCTGATGCCGAACAGATCGGCCTTGTGCTGGAACGTGTGCGCCAGGTCGGCGTTGCGCAGCAGCGCCTTCGAGGGGATGCAGCCCACGTTCAGACACACACCACCCCAGTACTTCTCTTCGATGATGGCGACGGACTGGCCGAGCTGGGCGGATCGCACAGCCGCGACATAGCCGCCGGGGCCGGCACCGAGGATGACGACGTCGTAGTGAGGCATGTCCTCCAGCCTAGTCCTCGCTCTGCCCACGCCGGCGCGTGATCACGACGCCCAGGGCAGCGCCGCCGACCGCAATGGCGGCGACGATCACGACGGCCACGATGATGCCGACCGGCAGCCCGTCGGCGTCGGCGGAATCCTCCGGCGCCGCGCAGGGTTCGGCCGGACCGCCTGCGCCGACGGTGAACGCATACTCGCCCGAGATGGGGTGCCCGTCGCTGGAGACGACGCGCCATTGCACCGTCACGACGCCGTCGGCGCCGGGGGTGAGCGGCTGCGTGAGCTTCGTGCCCTCGAGGACGGGATCACCGGCGGTCAGTGACGTGCACGACGAGTCGACGACGGCGACGGCGGTGGCCCCGGCGTCATCGAGCAGTACGCCGCTGAAGGTGAGCACCAGCGCATCGGGCAGCGTGTCGACGGTCGCGTCGGCCGCGGGCTCGGCGCCGATCAGCTCGTCGTGGGCGACGGCGGGGGCGGCGATGGATGCCAGGACAAGACCCAGCAGGACGGCGATCAGCGCGCGCACCGGACGCCGGGCGGCGGGGGCAGGAGTGGTCACCTGATCGAGCGTACCCACGCCTGGTGGCGGCGGGGCCGGAGTCCTACCATGGCGGCACAGGCGGGCACCGGGCCCGTGAGTGCGACGGAGGAGACACGAATGGATGCCATGGTGATGAAGGCGATGACCGAATCGATGTCGTCGGGGCAGCAGATGGCGCCGATGCCCGAGATCGACATGGCGCTCATGCAGGAATGCATGGACGCCTGTGCCGCGTGTGAGCAGGCCTGCGTGGTGTGCTCGACGCAGATGATGGACTGTGCGCCGGCGTGCATGAACTGCGCCGACATGTGCAACACGATGATGCGCACCATGATGCGCCCGCAGGGCATGACCGCCGCCACGATGATGGCGATGCTCGACGCCTGCATCGCGGCCTGTCAGAACTGCATGGACATGTGCATGCCTCACGCCGAGATGAGCCCGGTGTGCAAGATGTGCGCGGACTCCTGCCGCGCCTGCATGGACGCCTGCATGAAGATGCGCGACTCGATCATGGCGGCCGCCTGAGCGGCCCGGTTTCAGCCGAGCCGCAGCGCGTTGAAGAGGCGGCCCGCGACCGACAGCGCGTGATAGCGGGCGTGCAGTGCGACCGGCTCGCCCACCTGCACGGTCTGGGCGGCGCCCGCGCCGTTCCACAACTCGATGCGCTCGCCGTCGAGGGTGTGCAGCACCACCGTGCCGTCGGGCTCGCGCGCCGAGACGGTGGCATCCACCCATTCGGCCGGCGTCGCCGACACCAATCGCGCCTGGATCAGGTGCACCGCGTGGCCGGGCGCGAACGACGAGCAGGCACCGTTCTGCGCGCACATGCAGACCGTCTCCTGACGCACCGGTGCGGGCGTGAGGCGGTTCTGCGAGGTGGCCACGAGCGGGTCCTTTCGGTCGGTCCTGAGGAGAGGATGCCGAAAGGCTACGTCGGTGCGGTCTTCCCGGTCGTGCCCGGCGACACACAGTGCAACACGCGCGGCGACGCAGAATCCGAACAATCCGACCCTTCGCCGCGGCGATCGATCCGTTAGGGTATGAGGGGAGGAGGCCACGGTGGAGGACAACAGTCGACCCGACGACATTCGGCGCGAAGGCGATGCCGCTGCGCAGCAGCGCTCGTCCGATACGACACAGACGTTCGGGCATGACTCCGACCTGTCGTTCATCCCGTTCGGCAGCGAGCTGAGCGAGGTCGAGCGCGAGGCGATCGCCGCGCTTCCGTCGCGCTCTGCGCTGCTGCTGGTGCGCTCCGGCCCCACCGCCGGTGCCCGCTACCTGCTCGACACCGACGTGACCACCGTCGGGCGCCACCCCGAGGCCGACATCTTCTTCGACGACGTGACGGTGTCTCGTCGTCACGCCGAGATCACCCGCACCGGCACCGTGTTCGAACTGGTCGACCAGCGGTCGCTCAACGGCACGTACGTCAACGGCGAGCGGGTCGATCGCGCCACCCTCACCGACGGCGCCGAGGTGCGCATCGGCAAGTTCCGACTGAACTTCTTCGCAGCACCGCTTGACCGCGACTCGGTGACCGGAGCGTGACGCCCGCCGCCTCAGCCCGTGGTCGCGCAGCGGCCGCGGGTCACCTCAGCATCGGTCAAGTTCTGGCCCGGCTCACGCCCGAGTTCCCGAATCTCACCAGCAGCAAGCTGCGATTCCTCGAGGTGCAGGGCATCGTCACGCCGATGCGCACCGAGTCGGGCTACCGCAAGTTCTCACCCGCGGACGTGAACCGGCTGCGCGTCGCGCTCACCCTGCAGCGCGACCACTACCTGCCTCTGGCCCGCATCCGCGAGTACCTCGACGAGAACGGCGCCGCGGTGATGCCCGCTGTGCCGACCTCGCTGGTGCCTGCCGCGCGGCGCTACAAGCGCGACGAGCTGCTCAAGACCGCGGGCGCTCCGGCCGCGCTGCTCAACGACGCCGTCAGCGCCGGGCTCATCACCGCCGCCGATGCCTACGACGAGAACACGCTCACGCTGCTGCGCGCCCTCGTGGCGCTCGAGGCGCACGGCATCCAGCCCCGTCACGTGCGCGGGCTCCGCCAGGCCGCCGAGCGCGAGGTGACGCTCGTGGAGAGCGCCCTGGCTCCGCTGCTGCGGCGGACCGACGCCGCATCTCGCGGTCGTGCCGGCGAGCTGGCGCCCGAGCTGGTGCGTCGCCTCGACGAGGTGCGGGCCTGCATCGTGCAGGGCGCTCTCGAGCGGCTGCTGCCCTGACCGACCACGACACGCTGACGCGACACGGCCGGATGTCGTTGCCGGGACCGTCCGGACCCTCTAGCGTGGAAGAACACCCCGAACACGGCAGGAGGCGAACATGACTGCGCACGACGCGCCCAGCGGACCGCAGCCCGGTCCGCATTTCGCCACTGAACTGCTGTTCACCGACGGACTGCCGCAGATGGACGACGAGGTCGGCTACCGCGGCGCCGTGGCCGCCCGTGCGGCCGGCATCACGTACCGTCAGCTCGACTACTGGGCCCGCACCGAGCTGGTCGTCCCGACCGTGCGCGGCGCGAGCGGCTCCGGATCGCAGCGGCTGTACGGATTCCGCGACATCCTCGTGCTCAAGCTCGTCAAGCGACTGCTCGACACCGGCATCTCGTTGCAGCAGATCCGCACCGCGGTCGACCAGCTGCGCGCCGCCGGCATCCGCGACCTCGCCGGTACGACGCTCATGAGCGACGGCGCCTCGGTGTACCTGTGCACCTCGAACGATGAGGTCATCGACCTCGTCAGCCGCGGGCAGGGCGTCTTCGGCATCGCGGTGGGCAAGGTGCTGCACGAAGTCGAGTCGACGCTGCTGGACTTCGACCCGCAGATCCCCGACCCCGTCGACGAACTCGCGGCCCGCCGCGCCGCCCGCACCGCCTGACCTGACCGCAGCGGTACTCTCTCTCGCGCGTCCAGCCCATCCGTTCTCGCGGCGCGACCCGTGCTGGGATGCCGCGGCTCGAAGCGGCGGCTCAGGCGCGCGCTTCGCCTGCGGTCGCGATGCGGCCGGTGCGCAGCACGCGGTCCAGCAGCGAGTCGAAGTCGGCGGCGAGTTCCTGCGCCGAGTCGCCCGGCCAGATGTGCAGCGGTTTGGCGGCGCCCTGCGCCTGCTGCAGCGACGTGCGCTCGGGCAGCTGGGGTGACAGCACGAGAGGGCCGAACATGTCGCGCAGTTCCTTGATGCGGAACTGGTGCTCGATCGACTGCGGGCGCACGCGGTTGACCACGATGCCCAACGGCTGAAGACGGGGGGACAGGCCGCGACGGATCTCCTCGATCGCGCGCAGCGCGCGGTCGGCGGCCGCGACCGAGAACAGCCCCGGCTCGGTGACCACGACGACGCGGTCGGAGGCCGCCCACGCGGTGCGGGTGAGGGCGTTCAGCGACGGGGCGCAGTCGATGAGCACGAGGTCGTACTCGCTCTCGATGGTGGCCAGGGCCTCCTCGAGCTTCCACACGTCGCGCACGCTCGGGTGCGGACCGTCGAAGTTGATCGCCGACGGGCTGCCGATCATGACGTCGATCGTGCCCGGGTGAACCTTGGCCCAGCCGCTGGCGGTGATGGCCTGACGGACCACCTTCTCCTTCGGGTTGGCCAGCACATCGGCGACGTTGAGCCGCCCGGCGACCTGGATGTCCATACCCGTCGACACGTCGGACTGCGGGTCGAGATCGACGACGAGAGTACGCACGCCGCGGGCGAACGCTGCAGAGGCGAGCCCGAGGGTCACGGTCGTCTTGCCGACGCCACCCTTCAGCGAGCTGACGGAGAGTACGTGCACGAGGCTCTACGTTACCTTCCCGTAGGCTGTGAAGGTACACAGCACGCCCAAGGCGACCCGACGCAGTGGCGCCCCGGCACCCCAAGAGGTGAGCATGTTCCGCAAGATCCTGGTGGCCAACCGCGGCGAAATCGCGATCCGTGCCTTCCGCGCCGCTTTCGAGCTCGGCGCTCGCACTGTGGCGGTCTACCCGTACGAGGACCGCTACTCGCTGCACCGTCTGAAGGCGGACGAGGCCTACCAGATCGGCGAGCGGGGCCACCCGGTGCGCGCCTATCTCGACGTCGACGAGATCATCCGCGTCGCCCGCGAATGCGGTGCCGATGCGATCTACCCCGGCTACGGCTTCCTGTCGGAGAATCCCGAGCTGGCGGCGAAGGCCGTCGACAACGGCATCGCCTTCATCGGTCCTCCCTCGAACGCCCTCGAAATGGCCGGGAACAAGGTCACCGCGAAAGAGCACGCGATCGCCGCCGGCGTGCCCGTACTCCGCTCCACCCAAGCCTCCGACGACGTCGACCTGCTCGTGTCGCAGGCCGCCGACATCGGCTTCCCCATCTTCGTCAAGGCCGTCGCCGGCGGCGGCGGCCGCGGCATGCGCCGTGTCGAGACCGCCGAGCAGCTGCCGCCGGCCCTGGCCGAGGCGATGCGTGAGGCCGACAGCGCGTTCGGCGACGCCCGCGTGTTCCTCGAGCAGGCCGTGCAGCGCCCGCGCCACGTCGAGGTGCAGGTGCTCGCCGACAAGACGGGCCACACCGTGCACCTGTTCGAGCGTGACTGCTCGGTGCAGCGCCGTCACCAGAAGGTCGTCGAGATCGCCCCGGCGCCCAACCTCGACCCCGATGTCCGCAACTCCCTGCACCAGCATGCGATCGCGTTCGCCAAGTCGATCGGCTACGAGAACGCCGGCACCGTCGAGTTCCTGCTCGAGACGGCCGGTCCCCGCAGCGGCGAGGTCGTGTTCATCGAGATGAACCCGCGCATCCAGGTCGAGCACACCGTGACCGAAGAGGTCACCGACGTCGACCTCGTGCAGTCGCAGATGCGCATCGCCGCCGGTCAGACTCTCGACGAACTGGGGCTGCGCCAGGAGGACATCCACCTGCGCGGGGCTGCCCTGCAATGCCGCATCACGACCGAAGACCCGGCACAGGGCTTCCGCCCCGACACCGGCAAGATCACCACGTACCGCTCGCCCGGTGGCGCCGGCATCCGTCTCGACGGCGGCACGACGGCCGCCGGTTCGCAGGTGAGCCCGCATTTCGACTCCATGCTGAGCAAGCTCACCTGCCGTGGCCGCGATTTCGCCGCCGCCGTGCAGCGCTCGCGCCGCGCGCTGGCGGAGTTCCGCATCCGCGGCGTCTCCACCAACATCCCGTTCCTGCAGCGCGTGCTCGACGACCCGGCATTCATCGCCGGTGACCTCAGCACCTCCTTCATCGACGAGCGGCCCGAGCTGGTCACCGGCCGCGAGTCGAAGGATCGCGGTACCAAGATCGTCTCGTGGCTCGCGGATGTCACCGTCAATCGGCCCCATGGCGAGAACCCGCTGTCGGTGACACCGGCATCCAAACTGCCCGCCGTCGACCTGACCGCCGCGCCGGCGCCGGGATCGCGCCAGCGTCTGCTCGAGCTGGGGCCGGTCGGCTTCGCCCAGGCTCTGCGCGAGCAGAACGCCCTCGCCGTCACCGAGACGACGTTCCGAGACGCGCACCAGTCGCTGCTGGCGACACGCGTGCGCACGAAGGACCTCGTCACCGCCGCCCCCTACGTCGCGCGGCTCACGCCGCAGCTGCTTTCCGTCGAGGCTTGGGGCGGTGCCACCTACGACGTCGCTCTGCGCTTCCTCGGCGAAGACCCGTGGGAGCGTCTCGACGCGTTGCGTGAGGCCCTGCCGAACGTCGCGATCCAGATGCTGCTGCGCGGCCGCAACACCGTGGGCTACACGCCGTACCCCACGCAGGTGACCGACGCGTTCGTGGCCGAGGCCGCGGCGTCGGGCATCGACATCTTCCGCATCTTCGACGCGCTCAACGACATCGACCAGATGCGCCCCGCGATCGATGCCGTGCTGAACACCGGCACCGCCGTCGCCGAAGTGGCCCTGTGCTACACCGGCGACCTCCTCTCGCCGCGTGAAGACCTCTACACGCTCGGCTACTACCTGCGCCTGGCCGAGCAGATCGTGGATGCCGGAGCCCACATCCTCGCGATCAAGGACATGGCGGGTCTGCTGCGCCCGGCCGCGGCCACCGCGCTGGTCACCGCCCTGCGCGAGCGCTTCGACCTGCCGGTGCACGTCCACACCCACGACACCGCCGGCGGCCAGCTCGCCACTCTGCTCGCCGCCAGCGCGGCGGGAGCCGACGCCGTCGACGCGGCCTCGGCGCCCATGTCGGGCACCACGAGCCAGCCTTCGCTGTCGGCCCTGGTGGCCGCGCTGTCGCACACCGACCGCGACACCGGCCTCGACCTGCCGGCGGTCTCGGACCTCGAGCCGTACTGGGAGGCCGTCCGCCACATGTACCGGCCGTTCGAGTCGGGCCTGCCCGGCCCCACGGGGCGCGTGTACCACCACGAGATCCCGGGCGGGCAGCTGTCGAACCTGCGCCAGCAGGCGATTGCACTGGGCCTGGCCGACGACTTCGAGCTCATCGAGGACATGTACGCGGCAGCCAACGACATCCTCGGCCGCGTGCCGAAGGTGACGCCGTCGTCGAAGGTGGTCGGCGACCTCGCGCTGCACCTGGCCGCCGTCAAGGCGGACCCCGCTGACTTCGAGGCCAACCCGCACAAGTACGACGTGCCCGACTCAGTCGTCAACTTCATGGCGGGGGAGCTGGGCGATCTGCCCGGCGGCTGGCCCGAGCCGTTCCGCACGAAGGTGCTCGCCGGCCGCGAGGTCAAGCTCAGCCAGACCGAGTTGACCGCCGATGAGTCCGGTGCGCTCGACGGGGACTCGGCCACGCGCCGCGCCATGCTCAACCGGCTGCTGTTCCCCGCTCCCACTCGCGCGTTCCGCGAGGTGCGTGAGACCTACGGCGACCTCAGCATGCTCGACACCGCCGACTACCTGTACGGCATGGTGCCCGGCGCCGAGCACGTCGTCGAACTCGAACGCGGCGTGCAGCTGTTCTTCGGCCTCGAGGCCATCGGCGAGGTCGACGACAAGGGCATGCGCACGGTCATGACCACCCTCAACGGTCAGCTGCGTCCCGTGTTCGTGCGTGACCGCTCGGTCGAGGTGACCTCGCGCCAGGCGGAGAAGGCCGACACCTCCAAGCCGGGCCAGGTGGCCGCGCCGTTCTCGGGTGTGGTGACCCTCAAGGCCGAGGTGGGAGACACCGTCACAGCCGGGCAGCCGGTCGCTTCGATCGAGGCGATGAAGATGGAGGCGGCCATCACCGCCCCCGTCGACGGCACCATCGAGCGCCTCGCCATCGGCGAGACGGCGCCGGTCGAAGCCGGGGATCTTTTGCTGGTTGTCAAGCCCGCCGACTAATCTGGAACGTCGGGCCCATCGCCCGTGAGACGTGGAGAGATCATCTGTGACGCCTGACCGACAAGACAACGCACCCGAAGAGGCCGAGAACGGTGTGCTGGCCAGCGCCGGCAACATCGACACCGCCGCCTTCGGCATCACCGACGGCCAGACCGCACAGGTCGACGTGGCGTTGCCGCCGCTGAGCGCCGACGACGACGATCTCGTCGACGACGACGTCACCATCGCCGCCGCCGATGCCGCCCGCACCGCCGCGGCCATCGAAGACGCGGCGGTGGAGGACGAGCCCGCCGTCGCGACCGCCGAGGTCGACCAGGACGAGGCCGCCGAGGCGACCCTCGCCGAGTCGGCGCGGGGCACGGCCGGGGTGGTGGATGCCGAGGTCGTAGACACCGGGTCACAGCCCACGACCCGGCGCGAGGCCTTCCACCAGGACAGCGACGAGCGTCACGCCGTCGAGCGTGTGCGCCACCCGCAACCGGAGGTGGGACTGCAGTCGCGCCGGCTCGGTGAGTTCGAAGCCGACCGCGAAACCAGTGACCTGCTCACCGCCGACCGGCTGCTCGAGCCGTCGCAGCGGGTGCGCCCGGAGCCCGAGGGCGCCTGGCAGCACTTCGTGTACACCGTCACCGGCCACAAGGTGAACCTCGGCGACGGCAAGCGCGCCCGAGCACGCAAGGAGCTCGACCGCCGCATCGCCGCGCCGCTGAACGGCGGAGCGCGGTTCGTCCCGGTGCTCTCGCGCAAGGGCGGGGTCGGCAAGACGACCATCACGACGCTGCTGGGCATGGCGCTGGCCGACGCCCGCGAAGACCGCGTGATCGCCGTCGATGCCAATCCTGACCGCGGGACGCTCGCCGAGCGCATCGGCGGCGCCAGCGGCAAGACGGTGCGCGACCTCGTGCGCATGCGCGGCGAAGTGGTCGGCTTCAACGACCTGTCATCGGTCGTGGCTCGCGATGAGACACGGCTGGATGTGGTGGCATCCGACTCCGACCCGCGCGTATCCGAGGCGTTGAACGACCGCGATTACCACGACGTGGCCGCCGTCGCCGCCCATTACTACTCGATCGTGCTCACCGACACCGGGACCGGCATCGTCCATTCGGTGATGGAGGCCACGCTCGAGCTTTCGGACCAGATGGTCATCGTCGCCGGCCTCAGCGTCGACGAAGCGCGCCTGGCCGCTGAGACCCTGACGTGGCTCGAGACCAACGGCTACGCCGAGCAGGTGCGCAGCGCTGTCGTCGTGCTCAACACTTCGCGGCCGGGCACGGCACTCGTGCGCGCCGAAGAGCTCGAGGCGCATTTCCGCAGCCGCGTGCGCACCGTGGTGCGGATGCCGTACGACCCGCACATCGCCGCCGGCAGCGCCGTCAACTTCAAGGACCTGCAGCCCGCGACCCGCCTGGCGGCGCGCGAGCTGGCCGCAGCGGTCGTCGAGGGACTGCGCACGCAGGTCGCCGCCTGATGGCCGTCCGGCAGATCCGGCTGTTCGGCGACCCCGTGCTGCGCGCGGTGAGCGCGCCGATCGACGTCATCGACGACGGCGTGCGCGCCCTCGTGCAGGACCTCATCGACACCGTCACCCCGCCCGGGCGGGCCGGTGTCGCCGCGCCGCAGATCGGCGTCGGTCAGCGCGCTTTCAGCTACAACATCGACGGCGACATCGGCTACGTGCTCAACCCCGTGCTCGAGGTTTCGGGCGAGCCCGAACTGGTCGGTGAGGGCTGCCTGTCGGTGCCGGGTCTCTGGCACGATGCGCTCCGGCATCCCCACGCCAAGGTCACCGGCATCGACCTCGAGGGCAACGAGGTCGTGCTCGAAGGCGACGGGCTGCTGGCCCAGGCTTTGCAGCACGAGTGCGACCACCTCGACGGCATGCTGTACCTGTCACGACTGAACGCCGAGACCCGCAAGGTCGCGATGCGCGAGGTGCGCGAGAGCGATTGGTTCTGAGCCGGCGCAGCGCACACGGCGGTGCTGATGTGCGCTCGGCTGTGAGGATGCGCGGTCGGGGGCGGGGCAGCGCGAGAAACGACGCGGTGGCCGCAGCTCCTGGATGCCAGGACGCTGCGACCACCGCGAGGACGCGCCGAGGGCGAGCGGGTCAGCCGCCCAGCGGAACGTTGGTCGTGTTGACGCCGACGTTGTAGATCTCGTCGACCTCGCCCGCGAAGTCCTCGAGGATGACGTTGCGCTTGATCGACAGCTTCGGGGTGAGGTGGCCGCTGGCCTCCGTCCACTCCGACCCGAGGATCGTGAACTTGCGGATCGACTCGGCGCGCGACACGTTCTTGTTCGCACGGTCGATCGCCCGCTGCACCTCGGCGCGCACGGTCTCGTTCTGGGCCGCGTCCGCCAGCGACATGTCGGCCGGCAGGCCGTTGTTGGCCAGCCACGTCGGCAGCATCTCGGAGTCGAGGGTGATCAGTGCCGCGATGAATGGCTTCTGGTCGCCGACGACGACGACCTGACCGACGACCGGGTTGGCGCGGATCGGGTCTTCGAGCGCGGCCGGGGCGACGTTCTTGCCGCCGGCGGTGACGATGATCTCCTTCTTGCGGCCGGTGATCGTCAGGAAGCCCTCGCTGTCGAACGAGCCGATGTCACCGGTGCGGAACCAGTCGCCGTCGAACGCCGCGGCGGTCGCCTCGGGGTTCTGCCAGTACTCCTTGAACACGTTGATGCCGCGCACCTCGACCTCGCCGTCCTCGGCGAGGCGCACGCCGACACCGGGCAGCGCCGGTCCGACGGTGCCGATCTTCGACTTGTTGGCCAGGTTCACCGTGGCCGGCGCCGTCGTCTCGGTGAGGCCGTAGCCCTCGAGGATCGTCACACCCAGGCTGTGGAAGAAGTGACCCAGGCGCGGACCCAGCGGCGCCGAACCCGACACCGCGTAGGTCACGCGGCCACCCATGGCGTCGCGCAGCTTGCCGTACACGAGCTTGTCGAACAGCGCGAACTTCAGCTTCAGGCCCAGCGGAATCTTCTTGCCCTCTTCGAGCAACTGCGAGTGCTCGACGGCGGCGGCCGCGGCGGCGCGGAAGATCTTGCCCTTGCCACCGGCCTCGGCCTTCTGCTCGGCCGAGTTGTACACCTTCTCGAACACCCGCGGCACGGCCAGGAGATACGTCGGCTTGAACGAGCCCAGTGCCGGCAGCAGGTTCTTCGTGTCGGGCTGGTGGCCCGTCTTCACGCCCGCGTGGATGTTCAGGATCGAGATGAACCGGGCGAACACGTGCGCGGTCGTGATGAACAGCAGTGTGGAGGCGCCGCCGGGTGCCTGCACGACCGCGTCGAGCGCCTTGGCAGAGTTGCGCGACAGCTCGACGAAGTTGCTGTGTGTGAGCACGCAGCCCTTGGGACGGCCGGTCGAACCGGACGTGTAGATGAGCGTCGCGATGTCGGAGCCCACCGCGATCTGACGACGGCGCACGATCTCGTCGTCTGCGACGTCCGCGCCCTTCTCGCGCAGCGCGTCGAGGTCACCGGACGCCATCGTCCACACCTCGCGCACCAGCGGCGTCTCCTCGCGGATCTCGGCGATACGGCCGGCGTGCTCGGCCGACTCGGCGACCACGGCGATTGCACCGGAGTCCGACAGGATCCAGCTGATCTGAGCGGGCGAGCTGGTCTCGTAGATCGGCACCATGACGGCGCCGGCGTAGAACAGCGCGAAGTCGACGAGCGACCACTCATAGGTCGTGCGGGCGATGAAGCCGACCTTCTCGCCCGGCTGGATGCCGGCGGCGGCGAAGCCCTTCGCCAGCGCGATGACCTCGCGCTCGAATGCCGCGGCGGTGACGTCGCGCCAGCCGTCGCCTGCGGGAACCCCGAACAGCGCGAGGGACGGTGTGCTCTTGACCCGCTCGACGAGCAGGTCGGCGACGTTGGCCTGCGGGTCTGCGGGCACGATCGCGGGGACTTCGAACTGAACGGCGCTCATGAGGCGGCAACTCCTTTGGTACCGGTGGTGGCCAGGTGGCTTTCGGGTTGCGTCGAGTCTACCGGGCGAGATGACGGGCACCGGTTCCGGTCCTGCCTCGTGAGAGGCGACCGTGATGTGACGCGCAGGGTCGCACGCCTATGACGCTCTCGCCTGCGGGCGGACGAGCGGCGCACTAGACTTCAGGGTTGTCGCGCCTCCGGCTGCGGCGGAGAGGAGCGGCGTGCGCAACGTCGGCATCGACATCGGCGGAACCAAGATCGCCGGTGGCGTCGTGGCAGAAGACGGCACCATCATCGAACGACTGCGGGTGAAGACCCCGACCGAGCCGGCCGCGCTCGCGGACGCCGTCGCCGACATGGTCCGCACGCTCGCCGAGCGTCACGAGATCCACGCCGTGGGCGTCGCCGCGGCCGGCTTCATCGACCAGACCCGCTCGGTCATCATCCACGCGCCCAACATCGACTGGCGCGACGAGCCGCTGCGCGCCGAGCTCGAACAGCGCATCGGTCGGCCGGTCACCCTCGAGAACGACGCCAACGCCGCCGGCTGGGGTGAGTACCGCTTCGGTGCCGGCCAGGGCAGCGCCAACATGACCATGCTCACGCTCGGCACCGGCGTGGGGGGAGCGGTGATCATCGGCGGCGAGCTGCTCATCGGCGGCCACGGTATCGGCGCCGAACTGGGGCACATCCGCTTCATCCGGGGTGGCCGGCCCTGCGGCTGCGGGCAGCTGGGCTGCCTCGAGCAGTACGCGTCGGGGCGGGCGCTGCAGCGCGAGGCGAGCGAGATCGCCGACGCGGGCGGCATCGGCGCGGCCCTGGCGGCGGCGCGCACCGCCGACGGGATCATCCCCGGTGCCGAGATGGAGCGGCTGGTCGCAGCGGGGGATGCCGGTGCCCTCGAAGCCATCGGCCGGGTCGCCACCGCGCTCGGCGAGGCGTGCGGCGAGTTCCAGGCCGTGCTCGACCCCGAACTGTTCGTCATCGGCGGCGGGGTCGCGAGCCTGGGAGACCGACTGCTCGACCCGGTCAAGGCCGCGTACGCGACGGCGCTCCCGGGCCACGGCGACCGGCCCGTGGCCTCCTTCGCCATCGCCACCCTCGGCAACGACGCGGGCCTCATCGGCGTCGCGGACCTGGCGCGCATCCGGGGCTGACGATGTTCTACTGGTTCATGAAGTACGTGGTGATCGGACCGATCGTCAAGGCGATCTTCCGGCCATGGATCGTGGGCCGTACGAACATTCCGTCATCCGGACCGGCGATCCTCGCGAGCAACCACCTGTCCGTGAGCGACTCGATCTTCCTGCCGTTGATGATCGATCGCCCCATGTCGTTCCTCGCGAAGAGCGACTACTTCACCGGCAAGGGCCTCTCCGGCTGGGCCACCCGCATGTTCATGAAGGCGACCGGGCAGATCCCCATCGACCGCACCGGCGGCAAGGCGTCAGAGGACTCGCTCAACACCGGTCTCCAGGTGCTGGGCGGCGGCAATCTGCTGGGCATCTACCCCGAGGGCACCCGCAGCCCCGACGGCAAGCTCTACCGCGGCCGCACGGGTCTGGCGCGCATGGCGCTGGAGGCGCGGGTGCCGGTGGTGCCGGTCGTGATGGTCGACACCGGCACGCTCATGCCGATCGGCCGCACCGTGCCGCGCATCGGACGGGTGGGCATGATCATCGGCGAACCGCTCGACTTCTCCCGCTTCGAGGGGATGGAATCCGACCGCTACGTGCTGCGGTCGGTGACCGACGAGATCATGGTGGCCCTGCAGCGGCTCGGCGCGCAGGAATACGACGACGTCTACGCGTCGACGGTGAAGGACCGCCGGCCGCCGGCGTGACGCGCTGACGCCTGTCACGCGGCGCCGAGGCGGCTGCCCGCCTGACTAGACTTGGGTGATGCCCTCCTTGCACGATGACCTCGATCACTGGCGCGCGCTCGAGATCAAGCAGCAGCCCACGTGGCCCGATCCCGACGCCGTCGCGGCGGTGTCCGCGGACCTCGCGACCCTGCCGCCACTCGTGTTCGCCGGCGAGGTCGACAACCTCCGCGACCGCCTGGCGCGCGCCGCGAGCGGGCAGGCGTTCCTGCTGCAGGGCGGCGACTGCGCCGAGACCTTCGCCGGCGCGACCGCCGAGCAGATCCGCAATCGCATCAAGACGGTGCTGCAGATGGCGGTCGTGCTCACCTACGGCGCCTCGATGCCCGTCGTGAAGATGGGTCGCATGGCGGGTCAGTTCGCCAAGCCGCGATCGAGCGACACCGAGACGCGCGGCGATGTCACGCTGCCGGCCTACCGTGGCGACATCGTCAACGGGTACGACTTCACCGAGGGATCGCGCCAGGCCGACCCGCAGCGGCTGCTGAAGGGCTACCACACTGCCGCGTCGACCATCAACCTCATCCGTGCGTTCACGCAGGGTGGGTTCGCCGACCTGCGCGAGGTGCACTCCTGGAACAAGGGCTTCGCCAAGAACCCCGCCAACCAGCAGTACGAGCGCCTGGCGAACGAGATCGACCGGGCCATCAAGTTCATGGAAGCCGCCGGCGCCGACTTCGACGAGCTCAAGCGCGTCGAGTTCTACACCGGCCACGAGGGCCTGCTCATGGACTACGAGCGCCCCATGACCCGCATCGACTCGCGGACGAACACGCCGTACAACACCTCGGCCCACTTCCTGTGGATCGGGGAGCGCACGCGTGAACTCGACGGTGCCCACGTCGACTACTTCTCGCGCATCCGCAACCCCATCGGCGTGAAGCTCGGCCCCACCACGTCGCCCGACACCGCCCTCGCACTCATCGACAAGCTCGACCCCGAGCGGGAGCCGGGCCGTCTGACGTTCATCACGCGCATGGGCGCCGGCAAGATCCGCGACGCGCTGCCGCCGCTGCTGCAGGCGGTGAAGGACTCGGGGGCGACCCCGTTGTGGGTCACCGATCCGATGCACGGCAACGGCATCACCACGCCCACCGGCTACAAGACGCGACGCTTCGATGATGTGGTCGATGAGGTGCGCGGATTCTTCGAGGCGCACCGCGCCGTCGGCACGTTCCCCGGCGGCATCCACGTCGAGCTCACCGGCGATGACGTCACCGAGTGCCTGGGCGGTTCGGAGCAGATCGACGAAGAGACCCTCGCGACGCGCTACGAGTCGCTGTGCGACCCGCGTCTGAACCACATGCAGTCGCTGGAACTCGCGTTCCTGGTGGCCGAGGAACTCGAGAAGCTCTGACCGCGGCCGCGCGCAGAATCGCGCGCACCTCGCAGCCGGACCTGGTCTGGATCTGCTGTCAGCCCAGCACCCTGATCGTCAGGTCGATGGTCGTGCCGCTGCGACGGAGCTCGCCACCGGCGGGGTCCATCGCTTCGACCTTGGTGAGACCGTTGGGCACGGCGTTCCAGAACGCCTGGTAGCCGGGTTCGAAGCCTGCGTTGCGCAGGGTCTGGGCGGCGTCCGACAGGGTCATCCCCAGAACGTTGGGCACTTCGAACAGCTGCGGGCCCTTCGACACGACGAGCGGCACCGCGTCGCCGGGGCGGAAGTTGCCACCCCCCTCGCGGGGGCCGGCGCTGATGACGCGGCCCTCTTCGACGGTGTCGCTGTAGTCCTCGGTCGCCGACACGTCCAGTTCGACATCTGCCAGGATCGATGTGGCGCGCTCGAGGGTCTCGCCCACGACATCGGGCACGGCGCCCAGCGACACGTAGAGCACAGCGGTCGATCCCTCCAGCGCCGTGCACCCCTGCGCGCAGTCGACCTCCTGGGCTGCATCGCCCAGGCCCGTCGTGACGGTCGCGTCGATGACGGTCCCCGCCGCTTCGTCGGTGAACCGCGGCGGGGTGTCGGTCACCTCGATGAAGATGTCGCCGAGGACCTTCGTCGCCGCGTCGGCGCTCATGCCCGCCAGCGTCGGCACCTGCTGTGAGGCGGGCCCGGCCGACACCACGACGGTGATCTCCGTGCCCTTCTCGACGCGCGTTCCCTCACCGGGATCGGTGCCGATCACCGTCCCCGGCGCCACCTCACGGTTGTGCTCACTGCCTTCCACGGCCACCAGTTCCCGCTCGCCCAATGTCGCCTCGGCGTCGGCGAACGAGCCGCCGGCGACGGCGGGAACGGCGATGAGCGAACCGGGCCCCGAACCGAACCACCAGCCGATGCCGGCGGCAAGGCCCGCCAGCAGAACAACCAGCATCACGAGCCAGGCACCCTTGCCGGCGTTGCGTCGGGTGCGCCGCCGCAGCAGGGTCGCGTTGTCGACGTCTTCGGTCACCGTCGGCGCCGTGAACGTGCCCGGCATGACCTTGGTCAGCTCACCCGAGTCCAGTCCGTCCTCGACCGGTGCCGCGCCGCCGGTGGGCGTGGGGCGTACGACCTGCGGGTAGATGCCGAGTTCCTTCTCGATGCCGCGCAGCCGGTCGAGCATCTCGCGCGCGTCGACGGGCCGGTCGTCCGGCTCCCGCTCGGTGGCCCACATGACCAGCTCGTCCAGCTGCTCGGGCACGCCGGGGTTCTTGGCGCTGGGCCGTGGCACCGAGTCGGTCGCGTGCTGGTAGGCGATCTGCATCGGCTGCTCGCCCTTGTACGGCTGCTCGCCGGCGAGCATCTCGTACAGCATGATGCCCAGCGCATAGATGTCACTGCGGGCGTCGGCCGTGCCGCGGGTGACCAGTTCCGGGGCGAGATACGCGATCGTCCCCAGCAGCATCTGACCGCTCGCGGTATTGGCGGTCGTGGCGCGGGCGAGACCGAAGTCGCCGATCTTGATGCGGCCGTCTTCGGCCAGAAGCACGTTCTCGGGCTTGACGTCCCGGTGCACGATCCCCGCGCGGTGCGCGGCCGCCAGACCCGAAAGGATGGCATCCATGATCGTGATCGTCTGCGGGATCGACAGGCGCCGCTGCTCGCGCAGCAGCTCACGCAGCGTGATCCCGGGCAGGTACTCCATGACCAGGTAGGCCATCTCGCCGTCCTGACCCTGGTCGAACACGTTGACCACGTGCGGGTCGGCCAGCCGTGCCGCCGCGCGCGCCTCTTGGATGAAGCGGCCCTGGAAGACCGTGTCGTCCGACAGGTGGCTGTGCATGACCTTGAGCGCGACGCGACGCTCGAGTCGAAGGTCGGTGGCCACGTAGACGGTGGCCATGCCGCCGCGGGCGATGCGAGCGCGCACCCGGTACCGGCTGTCGACCAGACGGCCGATCAGCGGGTCGGTCTGCTGGCTCGTGCTCACGCGAAGAGTCTACGGAGCCGACGCCGCCACCCGGGGGAGCGGCTCACCCCTGGCGGCACCCTGGCGGAGCGATGAGCATACGTCCGGACGCCCCGATGCTCAGCCCAGTGCGGCCAGCCAGCCGTAGGCCTTCGACTCCCACTGTCCATAACGATCCGGGAACGCCGAGATCTGCACCGCCTGCGCGGCGTCGGTGAACGCCATCGATTCCCAGCCGGGGATGTCCAGCAGGCCGCGCGTGGTGCGCCCGTTCGGGTCGCCGGATCCGCCGTAGAACACCGCCGTCGACCGGTACGGGTCGAGGATCTGCGCGGCCGTGCCCCAGCCCTGGCTCGGCCGCTGCTGGAACAGGCCCAGCGAATCGCGGTCGCCGTAGTCGAGGTTGCGGATGCCGGATTCGACCATCGCGGTGGCCAGCGCGATCGCGATGCCCCGATCCGAGACCCCGCGGTCGCGCCCGACGCCGATGATCAGCTTCGCGTTGGCGATCTGCGCGGCATCCAGCCCGGTCGCCGACGGGATGACGAGCTTCTGGCCGGGGTAGATGATCGACGCTTCGGTCAGCCCGTTGGCACTCAGCAGCGCCGACATCGAGGTGCCGTTGCTCTGTGCGATGGCCCAGAGCGTCTCGCCCGCGGCGATGGTGTGCGACGCGCCGGCCGGCGCGGGCTGGGGCGCCGTGGCCGGTGCCGCGGGGCGCGTCGACGACGCGGGGGTGGCGGCGAGCTTCAGCGTGAGCTTCTGGCCGGGGTAGATGATCGACGAGCTCTTCAGCCCGTTCATCGTGAGAAGGCTTGACACGGACACGCCGTGCGCGCGGGCGATCGCCCACAGCGTGTCGCCGCGGACGACGGTGTGCGTCTTCGCGGCGGGTGGTGTGGATGCCGCGGGTGTGTTGTTCCCGGGCTTCGATGCCGCCGGGGTCGAGCCCGACGAGTGAGCCACGGTGCCGGCGGCCAGTTTCAGCTTCTGGCCCGGGTGGATGACCGATCGGCCCGTCAGGCCGTTGAGCTTCATGAGGCTCGACAGCGACACGCCGTTGCGGGCCGAGATCGCCCACAGCGTGTCGCCGCGCTTGACGGTGTAGGTCTTGGCGCCTGTGGCCGCGGCGGGTGCCGCTGCCGGGGTCGACGCGGCGGCCGCGCCCGAGAGCGTGAGCTTCTGGCCGGGGTAGATGGTCGATGACCACCCCAGTCCGTTCCAGGCGAGCACATCCTTGGTGCGCAGCCCGTGCCGCGCAGCGATCGCGCTGATGGTGTCGCCCGGCTTGACGGTGTACGAGGTGGCAGCGGCCGCCGGCATGCCGACGACCGTGGTCGACGAGACGGATGCCACGGGCGCAGTGCCGGTGACCGTCACGGCGCCGAGGGCGCGCAACGGCGAAGGATGATGCTGCGGGTCGCGGTCGCGGTCGCCGTCGGCGACGGGCGCCCCGAATGCGGAGACGGTCGACAAAGACAGCGCGATCGAGCCGACGATGGCCGCCGGCAGACCGATGCGTGCGCGAGTGGATGCAGAGCCGTGGTGGCTGGGTCGTCGCAAGAGCTTCCCCCTCTTTTCGGACTCCGCCACCGTGTCACGGAAGTGAATTCGTGTCAACCAGTGATATAGGAGTGGCCAATGTGAAGAAAGTTAATGGTCGGTGACCCGTCGCGCGGTGCCGCAGCCGGTCGCGGGGATGGAATAGTGGACCTGTGACCGGTGAATCTGTCCCGACCGAATGGCTCACTCTCCCCGACGTGGTCGCCCTGACCGGCGAACCGCTCGGCCGCGTGCGACGGATGCTCGATGAGCGACAGATCGTCGCTTCGCGTCGCCAGGGTGCGCCGCGGGTACCGTCGGTGTTCTTCGTGGACGGGCACCCGCTGGGTTCGCTGCGCGGCACGGTGATCGTGCTGCAGGACGCCGGCTTCAGCGATGACGAGCTCATCGACTGGCTGCTCGCGCCCGAGGACTCGATCGGCCTCGCTCCCATCGAGGCGCTCCGCGAGGGCCGCAAGAGCGAAGTGCGGCGCGTGGCGCAGAGCCTCGCGTAGCGGCCGACCCGCCGGGCCGGCTCGCTCGCGTCAGGCGTGGCGGGTGATGGCGGCACGGGCGAGATCGCGCAGTGCGCTGACGGCCGCGTTGTCCAGGGCGGCGCCGCGCAGCGCGCGGTCGGCCTCGCCGGCGAATGCGGCGATGTGCTCCTCGACGCGCTCGAGCGCGCCGGTCTCGGCGATCGTGCTCTGCAGGCTGCGCACCTGGTCGTCCTCGAGTGTGGGGTCGCCGACGAGTTCGTCGAACACGCGACGGGCCCCCGCGCCGAGCTGCTCACGCGCGTAGGCGATCAGCAGCGTGCGCTTGCCTTCGCGCAGGTCGTCGCCCGACGGCTTGCCGGTCACGGCAGCGTCGCCGAACACCCCCAGCACGTCGTCGCGCAGCTGGAAGGCCATCCCCACCGGGTGGCCGAAGGCGCGCAGTGCGGCCGTCTGCCCGGCATCCGCCCCCGCCAGAGCGGCCCCCAGCAGCAGGGGCTGCTGCACGCTGTACCGCGCCGACTTCAGTGAGGCGACCCGCAGGGCGCGGTGGGCGTGCTCGGTCTCCGGTGCCGTCACGAACGCCGACTCCTCGGCCACGTCGAGGAACTGGCCGATCGTGACGTCGCGACGCATCGTGGCGTACACCTCGCGGGCGGCACCCGCGTGGGAGGAATCGCGCAGTCCCGCTTCGAGCAGATCGTCGCTCCAGGCCACGAGCAGGTCGCCCAGCAGTACGGCGGCCGAGCGGCCGAACGCCGCAGCATCTCCGAACCAGCCGTCGGCGGCGTGGCCGGCTTCGAATGCGCGGTGTGCGGCGGGCCGGCCCCGACGGGTGTCGGAGTTGTCGATGAGATCGTCGTGGACGAGTGCCGCCGCCTGGAAGACCTCCAGTGCCGCCGCCGCGCTGATCACGTCGTCGCCCGGCCGGGCCGTGCGCCCGTGGGCGGCGACGGACTGCCAGCCGGTCAGGCAGAAGCGCGCTCGCAGGCGCTTTCCGCCCTGAAGGGTCGCGGCCGCCGCGTCCACGAACCGCGTCGCCTCGTCGCCCCACGACACCGCGGCAGCACGTTGCTGCTGAGCGAAGCTTTCGAGTCGCTGGGAAACCGCCTCGATCGGCTCTGCTGGGGAGTCCACGGGCCTAGCCTAGTTCTCGCAGGGACGGCTAGAATCGAATGGACTCGACTCCACAAAGGGGGAAGCATGCCACTGTCAGAACAGGAGCAGCGGCTGCTCGATGAGATGGAACGCCATCTCATGCACAACGACGCAGACGTCGTCCGCGCCACGGGCGCCGGCCGTTCCCTCAGCTACCGCAATGTCGTCTACGGCTCGATCCTGGTCTTGGCCGGCATCGCCGGACTCATCGTGGGGGTCTCCAGCAGCCTCATCATCGTGGGCGTCCTCGCGTTCCTGGTCATGGTCGCCGGTGTCATCCTCGCGGTCACCCCTTCGCGCACGCTGCGCGAGCCGTCGGCGGATGCCGGAACGAAGAAGGCCTCGCCATCGCGGCCGTCGGCTTCTTCGGCCTCGTTCATGGATCGCATGAACGACCGCTGGGACCGCCGCAACGACAGGGGCTGAGCGGCCCGCAGCGCCTCGCACCACAAGCACCGACCTTCGGGTCGGTGCTTTTTTTGTGCCCGTGTGGAGGGCGACACTCAAAATGGATAGTGAAGTGGAGGAAAGTGGAGTAAAGTGGCGCGCAACTGAGACGGCCGGGTCGAAAGGGGGTGAGGGCCGATGCTGTTGGGTACATACACCCCCAAGCTCGACGACAAGGGCCGCGTCATCCTCCCGGCCAAGTTCCGCACCGACCTCGGTGACGGCCTGGTCGTCACCCGTGGGCAGGAGCGCTGCCTCTACGTGTTCAGCACGACGGAGTTCGAGCGCGTCTACGAGCGCATCCGCGAGGCGCCGCTGACCAACAAGCAGGCCCGCGACTTCCAGCGCATGTTCCTGTCGGGCGCGAGCGATGAGAAGCCCGACGGGCAGAACCGCATCACGATCCCGCCGCACCTGCGCACCTACGCCGACCTCGGCCGCGAACTGGTCGTCACCGGCGTCGGAGCGCACGCCGAGATCTGGAACGCCGACGCGTGGAACGCCTACGCAGAAGGCAACGAAGAGGCCTACTCGGACATGGAGCAGGAGGTGATCCCGGGACTGTTCTGACCGTGGCTGTGACTCCCAGCCGCACGCCCTGACACACTTCCCCGGTGCCAGGTCGAGGCGGATGGGGATCAGAGCCCCGGTCACCTCCCGCACATCATGAATCTCCGCGACATCCACACTCCCGTCTTCCTCGACCGCTGCGTCGAGCTGCTGGCGCCCGCCCTCGCCCACGAGCAGGCGGTGCTCGTCGACGCCACCGAGGGCATGGGCGGGCACTCCGAGGCGCTGCTCGAGCGGTTCCCGGCCGTCCAGCTGATCGGGCTCGACCGCGACACCGACGCGCTGCGCATCGCGGGGGAGCGGCTGGCACGTTTCACCGACCGCGTCACGCTCGTGCACACGGTCTATGACGGCATCGTGGATGCCGTGGCCGGCACCGGTCGCGATCGCGTCGACGGCGTCCTGTTCGACCTCGGTGTGTCCTCGCTGCAGCTCGATGAGGCCGATCGCGGTTTCGCATACGCGCAGGACGCACCGCTGGACATGCGCATGGACCAGAGCGCCGGCACCACCGCTGCCGACATCGTCGCCACCTACGGCGAGGGCGACCTGCGCCGCATCTTCGAGCGCTACGGCGAGGAGAAGCTCGCCGGCCGCTACGCCCGCGCCATCATCGACGCGCGGCGCACCGAGCCCATCACCCGCTCCGGTCAGCTCGTCGACATCCTCATCGAGGCCACCCCGGCGGCCGTGCAGCGAGATCGCGGTCACCCCGCCAAGCGCGTCTTCCAGGCGCTGCGCATCGAGGTCAACCAGGAGCTGTCGGTGCTCGAGCGCGCCATCCCCGCGGCGCTGAGCCTGCTGCCGGTGGGCGGCCGCATGGTCGTGCTGTCCTACCAGTCTCTGGAAGACCGCATCGTCAAGCGTGTCTTCGCCGACGCGACCGCCTCCACCGCTCCGGCGGGCCTGCCGGTCGAACTGCCCGAGCACGCGCCCCGGTTCCGGTTGCTCGTCAAGGGCGCCGAGATGGCCTCCGACGAGGAGAAGGCGCGCAACCGGCGCGCCGCCCCCGTGCGTCTGCGTGCGATCGAGCGCATCCGGGAGGCAGGATGAGCGTCCCCGCCTGGAACACCGCCGCCGCGCGGCCACTGCCGACACCGGCATCCGACCCCCAGCGCACTCTCCGCGCCCTCGAGCGTCCGCAGCAGGTCCGCCGGCCGCGACTGCTCTACGGCATCATCGCCGTCTCCGGTGCTCTCGCGATCGCCGCCGCCCAGATGGGGCTGTCGATCGCCACGACGCAGGGCTCCTACGAGGTCTCGGCCCTGACCAGCCAGCAGCGTGAACTCGACTGGCAGCGACAGATGGTCGCCGACGACATCGCCGGCCTGAGCTCGCCCCAGTACCTCGCCGCCAACGCGGCAGCCCTCGGCATGGTCGTCGGGCAGATGCCCGGCCATCTGCGGCTGAGCGACGGCGCCATCTCGGGCGGCGGCGCCGGCGCGGCGAACCGCTCGTCCGTGCAGGCGCTCTCGCGCGCGGCCGTCGGCAACGCCCTCGTCAGCGGCGTGCCGCTGGTGACCGATCCGCAGGCCAGCATCGAAGGTGGCACCAGCGTGGACGACGAACTGCTGAACATCCCGACACCCCCGCCCATCACCGACGGTCTCCCGACCCCGACCACACACTGAGAGCATGACGACCCGAGCCACCCGCAGCCCGCGCCGCCGCACCGTCGTCGCCCTGGCCGTCGTCCTCGTGATCCTCGCCGCCTTCGTCATCCGGCTCGTCGACATCCAGGTGGTCAACGCCGGCAGCCACATCGACGATGCGCGCCGGCTCGCCACCGGCACCAGCGTCACCCTGCACGGCGGGCGCGGCGACATCGTCGACACCGACGGCGAAGTGCTGGCAACGAGCATCATGCTCTACAACGTGCAGATCGACCCGCTGCTCGCGGTGAAGGGTCTCCCCGAGACCGATGTCGCCGGGCGCCCCGTCTACGGTGACGATGGCAACCCGGTCGTCACTCCTTGGGCCGACCTGGCCGCGCAGATCGCCGCGGTCACGGGGCAGGACGTCGATGAGATCGTCGGCATCGTCGACGCGGCACTGGCCGACAACCCGGAGTCGCGCTACGCGCTCATCAAGAAGGCCGTATCCACCGAGGAGTATCGCGACCTCGCGGCCCTGGGCCTGCCGTTCCTCGCCTTCCCGCAAGTGCCCTCGCGCACCTATCCCGACGGCGCGGTCGCCGGCAACATCCTCGGCTTCGTCGGGTCGGACGGCACCCCGCTCGAGGGCATCGAGGCGCTGCAGAACAGCTGCCTGGTCGGTGTCGACGGTCGGCGCGTCTATCAGCGCGGCGCCGACGGCGTGGTCATCCCCGGCACCGTCGTCGAAGAGCCCGCCGAGGACGGCGGCACCCTCCGGCTCACCCTCGACGCCGACCTGCAGTGGTATATGCAGCAGCTGATCGAAGAGGAGACCCAGCGCATGGACGCCGACTGGGGCGGCATCATGGTCGCCGAGGTGGCGACGGGGAAGATCCGCGCGGCCGCCGAGACGGCAACGGTCGACCCCAACGACGTCGGCGCCTCCGAACCGGAGGACCGCGCGACCCGCCTGCTGCGCTACTCGTACGAGCCGGGATCGACCTTCAAGCCCGTCACCGCGGCCACGGCCATCGAGCAGGCGGGGCTGACCCCGTATTCCAGCGTGGTCGCCCCCGACCGCATGGAGTTCGCCAACGGGGCCGTCATCAACGATTCGGAGAACCACGCGACGCAGCGGCTGACGCTGACCGGCGGCCTGGTGACATCCTCCAACGTCGCCCTCTCGCAGTTCGGCACGATGGTCGACCCGGCCACGCGGCTGGAATACCTGCAGAAGTTCGGCGTGGGGCAGGGCACCGACCTGAACTGGTCCGGCGAGCCCGACGGCGTCTACATCCCGGTCGAGAACTGGGACAACCAGACGTATTACACGACCACGTTCGGTCAGGCGTTCACGGTGACGGTGCCGCAGACCGTCAGCGTGTACCAGACGATCGCCAACGGCGGCGTCCGCCAGCCGCTGTCGTTGGTCGAGTCGTGCACCAAGCCCGACGGCACCGTGGTCACCCCCGACCTGCCCGCGCCCGAGCGCGTCATCGAAGAGTCGACCGCCGAGACGGTGGGCCTCATGCTCGAGAACGTGTTCGCTCAGGGGACGCTCGCCGACGACATCAAGATCGACGGCTACCGCATGGCCGGCAAGACCGGCACCGCGCAGGTCATCGATCCGGGCACCAACAAGTACAAGAACAACATCTTTTTCACGTCGCTGATCGGTTACGCACCTGCCGATGATCCGCAGTACGTTGTCATTGCCGTCTTCAACGAACCCATGAAGCAGCGGATGTCCTCGGCGAACCGCTCCGCCTTCAAGAAAGCCATGACCCAGGTGCTCACGCACTACCGGGTCAAGCCGTCGGATTCTGAGACGCCCCTCCTCCCCGTCACGAAATGATGCGGTCGGCCGACGCGCCCGCAGCAGAGGTACCCGCACCATGATCCGCATGACGCTCGCAGAGGTGGCAGCCGCCGTCTCGGGCGCACTCCACACCACGGGCTCCGACACCCCCGAGACGGTCGTCTCGGGCACGGTCGACACCGACTCCCGCGTCCTCGGTCCCGGTGACATCTTCGTCGCCAAGCCCGGCGAGGTCACCGACGGCCACCGGTTCGTGGCCGCCGCCGCCGACGCCGGCGTGGTCCTCGCGATCGTCGAGCACATCGTCGAGGCCGACGTCACCCAGATCGTGGTGGCAGATGTCGTGTCCGCGCTGGCCGACCTCGCCCGCGAGGTCGTTGCGCGCGTGCGGGCCCACGGCTGTCTGCAGATCGTCGGCATCACCGGGTCCAACGGCAAGACCACGACCAAGAACATGCTCGCGCGCATTCTGCAGGACGAGGGCGAGACCGTCGCCCCGCGTGCGTCGTACAACAACGAGGTCGGCGCGCCCCTGACCATGCTGCGTGTCACCGACGACACCCGCTACCTCGTCAGTGAGTTCGGCGCCGACGGTCCGGGCAAGATCGCCCGCCTCGCGGGCCTGGTCACCCCCGACATCGGTGTGGTTCTCATGGTCGGCCTCGCGCATGCCGGTGGCTTCGGCGGCGTCGAGGCGACCCTCAAGGCCAAGACCGAACTTATCGAGGCGGTCCGCCCCGGCGGCGTCGCCGTGCTCAACGCCGACGACGCGCGCGTCGCGTCGATGGCCGAGGTGGCCGCCGCCCGCGGCCTGAGCGTGCGGTGGTTCGGCCACCGCCCCACCGCCGACGTGCGCGCCGACGACGTCGAGGTGACCGCATCGGGCACTGTCAGCACGATCGTGGCCGATGGCGCTGCCCACACGCTGCGGCTGCAGGTGCTCGGCGCCCACCACGTCATGAACGCCCTCGCCGCCCTCACCGCCGCCGCGGTGCTCGGGGTCGCGCCCGCGGATGCCATCGCCCGGCTGGAGACCCTCGAGATCGCCGAGCGCTGGCGCATGCAGCCGCTGGGCTCGGACCGCGTGCGCATCATCAACGATGCGTACAACGCCAGCCCCGACTCGATGGCCGCAGCGCTGCGCACTCTCGCGCAGATCACCGAACCCGGCCAGCGCAAGGTCGCCGTCCTCGGCGCCATGAGCGAGCTGGGGGAGCAGGCCGGCGAAGAGCACGACCGCGTGGGGCTGCTGGCCGTGCGCCTGCGCTACGAACGCATCGTCGTGGTCGGCCCCGACGCGAGGCGCCTGTTCATCTCGGCCATCGGCGAGGGGTCGTGGGACGGTGAGGCCGTCTTCTTCGAGACGCAGGACGAGGCATACGACTACCTGGTCGGCGAGCTGCGCGAGGGCGATCGCGTGCTCGTGAAGTCGTCGAATGTGGCCGGGCTCCGTCACCTCGGCGATCGTCTGGGAGAATCGTTCTCGTGAGATCCCTCCTCGCGTCCGCGACGATTTCGTTGGCGTTCACCCTCTTCCTCACCCCGCTGTTCATCCGGCTGTTCGAGAAGCTCGGGTGGGGCCAGGTCATCCGCACGCCTGACGACGCCACCAATCCCAGCCATCACGCCAAGCGCGGCACGCCCACGATGGGCGGCATCATCTTCATCCTGGGTGCGATCGTCGGCTACTTCGCGGGCACGCTCACCGGCGGGGCGCCACCGACCATCTCGGGGCTGCTGGTCATCTGGATGATGGTCGGCCTCGGTGTCGTCGGCTTCATCGACGACTTCATGAAGGTGCGCCAACAGCGCAGCCTCGGCCTGTCGGGCTGGCGCAAGATCGTCGGCCAGGTGCTGGTCGCCGTCCCCTTCGGCATCGCCGCGCTCAACTTCCCCAACGCCCTGGGCCACACCCCGGCATCCCCCTTCGTGTCGTTCTTCCGCGACATCCCCGCGCTGTCGTTCATGGCTCTGGGCGCGGTCGTCGGGTGGATTCTGTACCTGGTCTGGGTCTCGTTCCTGTCGGTCGCGTGGTCCAACGCCACCAACCTCACCGACGGCCTCGACGGTCTGGCCACCGGCGCCGGTATCTTCACCATCTCGGCGTACAGCCTCGTCACCTTCTGGCAGTTCCAGCAGCGCTGCTCGAGCAACGACGCCCTCGTCGACGCCTACGCGGCGGCGTGCTACCACACGCCCAACACGATGGATCTCACGATCATCGCCGCGTCCTTCGTCGGCGCCCTCGTCGGATTCCTGTGGTGGAACGCGCCGAAGGCGAAGATCTTCATGGGCGATGTCGGATCGATGGCCATCGGCGGCGTCGTCGTGGCGATGTCGATCCTCTCGCGCACCGAGATCCTCGCCATCGTGGTGGCGGGCATCTTCATCATCGGCCCCGGATCGGTCGTCCTGCAGCGCTACTACTTCAAGGCGACCGGCGGCAAGCGCCTGTTCCTGATGAGTCCGTTCCACCATCACCTCGAGATGCGCGGCTGGCCCGAGATCACGATCGTGGTGCGCATGTGGATCATCGCCGGCATGCTCGCTGTCACCGGCGTGGGCCTGTTCTACGTGGCCTGGCTGGCGGCGCTGTGACCACGCGGCTGGACGGGCTCACCAGCTGGCACGCCGACTGGAAGGGCCTGCGCGTGGTCGTGCTGGGTCTGTCGGTCACCGGGTTCTCCGTCGCCGACACGCTCGCCGAACTCGGCGCCGACGTGCTCGTGGCCACCGAGACGGCGGCCGAGGAGTACGCACGGCTCGTCCCCGTCATCGGCGCCCGCCTGTGGGAGGGGCCCCTCGATGAGGTTCCGGATGCCGTGGTCGCCCACGCCGCCGATGCCATCATCGCGTCGCCCGGGTTTCCACCCCACCACGCCGTGGTCGCCTGGGCGCGTGCGAGCGGCATCCCGGTGTGGGGTGACATCGAGCTGGCCTGGCGCGTGCGCGACAAAGTGCCCCGCCCCGACGGCCGCCCTGCCGACTGGGTGCTGATCACCGGCACCAACGGCAAGACAACCACGACGCAGCTGACGGCGACGATGCTCGTCGCCGGCGGTCTGCGCGCCGCGCCGTGCGGCAACATCGGCGTACCCGTGCTCGACGCCGTGCGTGACCCGGCGGGCTTCGACGTGCTCGTCGTCGAACTGTCGAGCCACCAGCTGTGGTACCTGAGCCTGCAGACCGGTCCCGAGCCGCTCTCACCGCACGCGAGCGTGTGCCTGAACCTCGCCGACGATCACCTTGAATGGCACGGCTCATTCGGCGCGTACCGCGACGCGAAGGCGTTCGTGTACGAGAACACCCGCGTCGCCTGCGTCTACAACAAGGCCGATGTCGCCACGCGCGAGATGGTCGAAGACGCCGACGTGGTCGAGGGATGCCGCGCGATCGGCTTCGACCTCGGGGTTCCGGGGCCCAGCGATCTCGGCGTCGTCGACGGCATCCTCGTCGACCGCGCCTTCCTCGACGAGCGGCACACCAGTGCGCTCGAGATCTCGACGGTCGCCGACCTGGCCGCCCGGGGCCTGGCAGCCCCGCACATCGTCGCCAACATCCTGGCCGCCAGTGCGCTGGCGCGCTCGCTCGGTGTCGCACCGGCGGCGATTCGCGACGCCCTGGCATCCTTCCGCCTCGACCCGCATCGCATCGAAGTGGTGGGCGTCCACCACGGCGTCACCTGGGTCGATGACTCCAAGGCCACCAACCCGCACGCCGCAGCCTCGTCGCTGGCGGCCTATCCCGGCGCGGTCTGGGTCGTGGGGGGACTGCTCAAGGGCGTCGACATCAGCGACCTGGTCGCCACGCGCGGCGCGTCGGCCAAGGCGGCCGTCGTCATCGGTGCCGATCGCGCGGCCGTGGTCGCGGCGTTCGCACGACACGCGCCCGCGGTTCCCGTCTTCGAGGTCGACGCCGATCAGACTGAAGAGGTCATGACGCGGGTCGTCGACCTGGCGGCGGGTGTCGCCGGTGACGGAGACGTGGTCCTCCTCGCTCCGGCAGCGGCATCCTTCGACCAGTTCGCGTCCTACGCAGACCGCGGCGACCGGTTCGCCGCCGCAGTGCAGGAGCGGATCGGAAGGGGAGCCGGTGACCACGACGCCGCAGACCCGTCCGACGACGGCCACTGACCCGGGGCACGGGTTCGCCGCCCGGGTCACCCTGGGCCGGGTCTTCGCGCCGGTTCCCAGCGAGTTCCTGCTGCTGGCATCCACTGCGCTGCTGCTGACCGGGTTCGGCCTGGTGATGGTGCTGTCGGCGACGATGGCCACGTCGACCGCCGCCGGCGAGAGCCCGTTCGAGGTCGTCATCAAGCAGGCGATCTTCGCGATCCTCGGCATCCCGCTCATGTTCATCGCCAGCCGCTTCTCGATCACGTTCTGGAAGCGGATCTCGTGGATCGCGCTGCTGCTGGCCTTCGGTCTGCAGATGCTCGTGTTCACGCCGCTGGGTGACTCCAACGACGGCAACCGCAACTGGATCATCGTCGGCGGCTTCCAGATGCAGCCGTCGGAGTTCCTCAAGCTCGCCTTCGCGCTGTGGCTGGGGTACGTGCTGTTCCGCAAGCAGACGCTGTTGGGCTCGTGGAAGCACGTGTTCATCCCGGTCGTGCCGGTGGGAGCGCTCGTGATCGGCTCGGTCGTGGCAGGCAAGGACCTCGGCACCGCCATGATCCTCGTGCTGATCCTGCTGGGCGCCCTGTTCTTCTCCGGCGTCAAGCTGCGCATCTTCGTGCTGCCGCTCATCCTCGCCGTCGGCGCGGTCGCCTTCCTCGCCGTCACGAGCCCCAACCGCATGGCCCGCATCATGAGCTTCCTCAACGCGGACTGCCTCGCCGACTACGACGACGGCTGCTACCAGCCGCTGCACGGCATCTGGGGGCTGGCAGGCGGCGGCGTGTTCGGGCTGGGCCTGGGCAACTCGCGCGAGAAGTACTCATGGCTGCCGGCCGCCTCGCACGACTACATCTTCGCGATCGTCGGCGAAGAGCTCGGCCTCATCGGCTGCGCCGTCGTGCTCGCGCTGTTCACGCTGTTCGCCGTCGGCGCCTTCCACGTCATCCGCAAGACCCACGACCCGTTCATCCGTATCGTCGCCGGCGGCATCACCGTGTGGATCGTCGGCCAGGCGCTGATCAACATCGGCGTCGTGCTGCGGGTGTTCCCCGTGCTCGGTGTGCCGCTGCCGTTCATGTCGCAGGGTGGCACGTCGCTTCTGTCGGTGCTGCTGGCCTGCGGCGTGCTGCTGTCGCTGGCGCGCACGCTCCCGGCATCCACCCCGCCGGTGGCTCAGCGTCCGGCCGCGCGGCGGGTACCCTCGACTCGGTGACCACCTACCTGCTGGCCGGCGGCGGCACCGCCGGACATGTGAACCCCCTGCTCGCGGTGGCCGACGCGCTGACCGCCCGCGACGCCGAGGCCGGCGTGCTCGTGCTCGGCACGAAGGAGGGCCTCGAGGCGCGGCTCGTGCCCGAGCGCGGCTACGAACTGCTGATCGTCGACAAGGTGCCCTTTCCTCGCCGTCCGAACGGCGCCGCACTGCGCTTCCCGGCCCGCTTCTCGCGCGCGATCGCCCAGGTGCGCGCGCACATCCGTGCCCACGGCGTCGACGTCGTCGTGGGTTTCGGCGGCTACGCCTCGGCGCCGGCCTACGTCGCGGCGCGGCGTGAGAAGATCCCGTTCGTCGTGCACGAGGCCAACGCCCGGCCGGGCCTGGCGAACATCCTGGGCGCGCGCAGCGGGGCACTGGCCGGCGTCGCGTTCGCCGGCACGCCGCTGAAGGGCGCGCGCGTGGTCGGAATGCCACTGCGGCGCGAGATCGTCGACCTCGACCGCGCCGCGCTGCGCGCCGAGGCGGCGACTTTCTTCGGTCTCGACCCGGCCCGCCCCGTGCTGCTCGTGTTCGGCGGGTCGCTGGGCGCCCGCCGCCTCAACGAGACGCTCGCCGCCTCCTGGCGCGACGTCGTCGCGGCCGGCTGGCAGGTGCTGCACGCGACGGGCGAGCGCAACGAGGTCGCCGCCTCTACCGACCCCGCCTACGTCGCGGTGCCCTACATCGACCGGATGGACCTCGCGTTCGCCCTCGCCGACGCGATCGTCTCGCGCGCCGGCTCGGCCACCGTCAGCGAGATCAGCGCCCTCGGGATCCCCGCCGTCTACGTGCCCTACGCCGTCGGCAACGGCGAGCAGGCCCTCAACGGCGCCTCCGCCGTCGCCGCGGGCGCCGCGCGTCTCATCCCCGATGCCGAGTTCACCCCCGAGCGCGTCCGCAGTGAGATCATGCCGCTGCTGGCCGACGACGCCGTGCTGGCGCGCATGCGCGAAGCCGCGGCATCCGTCGGCACCCGGACCGGCACCGAGAACGTCATCGCCTTGATCGACGAGGCCCTCGCACGCCGCTGACCACGCCGTCGCACCGCTTCGCCGCGCCGCGCCACCGCGCCGCTC